>JAUZQS010000156.1 GCA_030950875.1 Mariprofundaceae bacterium
TGTTGATCATGTTGGGGCACTTCAACACCCACCAGTACACGGCCAAAAGCAGCACCGTGATTACGGTAGTGAAATAAGGATATGTTCCAACGTCCAGCAATGCAGGTGAGGAAGTCAAGCAGGGCAGCGGGGCGTTCAGGAAATTCAAAACGATAGAGTTGCTCATTTTGAACCTCCGTCGATTTTCCGCCAACCATATGCCGCATATGCAATTTAGCGACCTCATTATCAATCAAATCAATGACTGGATATTCGTGTTCTTCAAGTAAATGTTGGATATCCTGACGGGCTTGCTCTGATGCTACGGCAACGCCGACAAATACATAAGCGTGATTGCGGCTGGAAAGGCGGTAATTAAATTCAGTGATGGAACGATCGCCTAATAATTTACAGAATGTTAGGAAACTACCCGGTTTTTCATCAATCGTGACAGCAAATAAAGCTTCGCGACGCTCACCCATTTCAGCGCGCTCTGCAACGTGGCGTAAACGGTCAAAATTCATATTGGCACCGCTATTGATGCAGCTAATGACTTGTCCGCGAATTTTATGTTTACGCACATATTTCTTCATACCAGCTACAGCTAAAGCACCAGCAGGCTCAACGATGGAGCGATCCTCATCGTAAATATCTTTGATTGCGGCGCAAATTTCATCGGTATCAACAAGAATAATGTCATCCACGTACTTCTGAACCAAATCGAAAGTGTGTACGCCAACTTTTTTAACCGCCACACCATCGGCAAAAATACCGACTTGATCCAATGTAATCAATTTACCGGCTTTGATTGAATCGTGCATGGCGGCAGAATCGACAGGTTCAACACCAATAATACGCGTGTTGGGGGTGATTTGTTTTAAATAGACGGCGATGCCCGCAATCAGGCCGCCACCACCAATGGGCACAAAAATATAATCCAAATCTGACGGTGCTTGACGTAAGATTTCAGCGGCAATGGTGCCTTGTCCAGCAATAACCAAAGGGTCATCATAAGGGTGAATATAAGTCATGCCTGTTTGTTCGCATAATTCATTGGCATGGGCACTGGCATCTGAATAGGAATCACCGAAAAGAACCACGCTTGCGCCATGTGATTCGACGGCTTTCACTTTGATTTCAGGAGTGGTGCGTGGCATGATGATGGTTGCTTTGATGTCTAATTTTTTAGCAGACAGGGCAACGCCTTGGGCATGGTTGCCAGCAGATGCACAAATGACACCATTTTGCCGTTCACTATCGCTTAAATGGACGATTTTATTGTATGCTCCACGGAGTTTGAATGAGAAAACAGGCTGTAAATCTTCACGCTTTATTAACACCTCATTGCTTAGGCGTGAGGATAGCTTAGGAGCAAGCTCCAGTGGTGTTTCTTTGGCAACGTCATAGACACGTGCGTGTTCGATGGCTTCAAGGTAGAACTTCGGCATGGGGAATCTTCTACCATGAGAATGAATGAAATCAAAATTGTTGAAAAATTAGACCGTGGTTTGGCGTATGCTGAAGCATGCTTTGAGACCTTTCGTGTGCTTGATGGGTATGTATTTCAACAAGTCGAACATCAACGGCGTTTGCAGTATGGCTTGAAAACCTATGGTTTGATATGGACAGATGCCGCGTTGAAAGAGAGCTTTGAACAAGCAATGATTGCAGCAAATGTTCAAGGCGATGATATGCTGGTTCGGATGACCGTATCGGCAGGTGATACTGACTGGGGGTTGTTAGCCAAACAAATGCAGCCGCATGTTCGGGTACAAATGATGCCATTGGTAGAGCGCGCGCCATTGCACTTGCAAGCGGTGAGTTGGCCGTTTCCTTTGCGTGAAAAACGGGTGAAATATACGGCTGATTATGCAGAAAGTTTGCGTGCAGTGCAGCAATGGGGCTTGGATAACCCTATGCAGGCATTGATTTGTTCGGCTGATGGGCATGTATTAAATACACTGACTGCAAATATTGCGATATATAGGCATAGGCAATGGGTTACACCACAAGGCTTGGGTATTTTACATGGCATTGTTCGGCAGTTCTTACTGGAAGATGGGGTGTTGATTGAATCTGTTTGTCCAAGTGCATGGTTGGATGATTGTGAGGCGATGGTTTGTATGAATAGTGGGGTATTTGTGCAGCCTGTGGCATCGATTCATGGACGTTCTTTGCATGAGAATCATGCTGCTGTGGGTGAATTATTAGCAGCCTTTGATGGGCAGATAGGTGTACCAAGTATGGGAGTGATGCGTGAGTAGCTGGGTAAAGGTATTTTTGACATTAAGTATTGTCCTTTTATTTGGATGCTTGTTTATGTGGCAACAGCTATATGCAAAGTATCCCGTTCATGAGGTGTCGTTGGTGATTTCTTCTGGGGCATCGTCGCAGAGTATTGCCAGTGATTTGCATAAGCAGGGTGTGATTGATTCGGAATGGTTATTTCGTATGGCGGCGCGTTTGCTAGGTGCAGCGACTCAAATCAAGGCTGGTGAATACTTTTTTTCTAGTGATATAAGTATTATGGATGTACTTGATAAGTTAGTGGCTGGGGACGTGCAATTGCATCATATAACGATTCCAGAGGGGCTACGGACACAGGAAGTATTGCAACTATTAGCCAGCCATACAGGGCGTTCACTGGAAGATTGGCAGGGGGCACTAACGGTGGTGTTGCAGGGTAAAGAGCAGGAAGGACGATTATTGCCAGAAACCTATACTTATAATAAGCCCATACGCCCTAAAGAGATATTAACAAGTATGGTGCGGGCTCAACAGGCTATTTTAAAGGAAATAAAGCCAAAATCAGCAGAAAAAGTGCGTATTATGGCATCGATTATTGAAAAAGAGACCTCACAAGATAATGAACGTCCTCTTGTTTCGGCTGCGATTCATAACCGTTTACGTTTGGGCATGCGTTTGCAAATGGATCCAACCGTTATTTATGGTATATGGAAGCGTGATGGTGTCTTTTCAGGGAATATCCGCCGAAAAGATTTAAACAATGACACGCCTTGGAACACTTATACCAATAAAGGCTTGCCTCCAACACCTATTTGTAACCCTGGAGCGGCGAGTTTGCGTGCAGCGGCGAATCCTGCGGATGTGAGTTATGTATATTTTGTTGCCGATGGTAGTGGCGGGCACGCTTTTGCATCAACATTGGAAGAGCATCAGGCGAATGTAAGAGATTGGGTGAAATTGGAGCGTAACAAATCGAAACAGGAGAAAAGCAAATGAATGCTTCTGATGTTTGGGTGATAGAGTTGGATGTGCCACCGAAACGGGCTTTGATGTTGCAAGCATGGCTGTTGGGTGAGGATGGTTTGGGGGTGATTCGTTGCCTTGATGCTGAAAAAATAAAACAACAGCTTTGGACAACGGTTTGTCAAAAAAAAGAAGCCCATGATTGGCTTCAAAGCCTGCCTGAGCATTTTGA
>JAUZQS010000157.1 GCA_030950875.1 Mariprofundaceae bacterium
ACGCGGGCAAAGCTAATGGATGTGCTGAATAAGTTTTTATGATGTAACTACTCAGATCATCCCCTGATTTGCCCGATTTCTGCGTCAAAAATACTCATGTGCAGGAGCACACTACGCATTTTTTCCTTGAACTCGGGCAAATCAGGGGCGATCTGAGCAGTTACAGGATGTGTTCAAGGGGTGCTGAGTAGTTACGATGAAGGTATATGGTGTTGATCAAAGCATGCTGTTGATCAGGGCGTTTTTTTCATCTGACCATTGGATAGCTTCTGAATATATAGCAGTGATTTGTTCATCATCCAAGGCTACTGAAGGCAGGATATGGTCGAGTTGTGTCCAGTCGCCATGTTCCAGTGTTTGAATTAAATTCAATCTGATACCGGCCTCACTCGATGCATTGAGCAGTCCGTTGCGTACAAGCTCCGGCAGCGAAATGGTATCTATGACTTCATTGACACTTTGATTGAGTAAGGCATCAAGCAAGGAAAACATGCCTAGAATAAAATAATCATTACTTTCTTGTTTGTTGCCGTGCTTGCTTGCAAGCTGCTCCAGAAAGCGTCCTCTGCAAAAGGATAAGAGGATCAAAGCATCAGGTTTGCCTTGTGATAAGGATGACATTAATAACATTGACACCCAAACACGTAGATTATCAAGTCCTATCAATGCCAGAGCATGACCGATAGAGCTTATGGGTTGCCTTAAACCGACAGAGGCCGAGTTGATGTAGCGTAGTAATTTGTAGGATAAAGCGAGGTTATGGGCGATTTCATATTCTAGCTCTTTTGGACTTTCGGCTGCGAGAATATGGCTTAAAAGTTGCAATAACTGTGCGTTGTTGGATTGAAACGATTGTTGATTGACCATCAATAATGGTTTGCAGAAAAAATAGCCTTGGAAATAATCAAAACCAAGTTGCTGGCAGGTTTCAAACTGTTCGAGTGTTTCTACTTTTTCAGCCAGAATTTTGACCGGATGGATGCGCAGTGTTTGCACCAGCTCTGCCAGTTCACCCTCATAACTAAGCGTGTTGATTTTGATGATGTCAGCGTAAGCCAAGAGTTGTTCATGCTGAGCATTTACGCTGGTGAAATTATCAAGTGCGATGCGAAGACCTTTGCTTTTCCAGTATTTCATGGCTGCAATAACATCTTGATCGGCAGACACATCTTCCTTGATTTCCAATATGGTTTTGCCAGCAGGGAGAATCTTGGGGAATTCACTGAGTAAAAAACTTTTTGAAATATTTACAAAAATAAAATGGCCATTGGTAACAGCATCCATGCCAAAACTGTTGAGCGTATTGCTTAATACCGTAGCAGTCATGGCATCGTCACCGACTTCCATGAGACCACGGTAGAGCAATTCATAAGCATAGGTTTTTTGCTCAGCATTAAAGATAGGCTGGCGTGCAAGTATGGTTGTTTTTACAGCGATGCTAATTCTCCTTTTTATATTCTTGCACATGCTAACAGATCAACAGGCTTTCTCTAGAACCACTTGCAAAACTCTGGATAGGGAAGTCGATCGTCGCCTATGGGCTTTGCGAGTGGCTCTCTATGAATTGAATTCAGGCATGTTGTGTTTTGGAATAGAACCCAATCAGTTATGATTGGTGCATGTCACAGTGATGGTTTTTATGCACCTTCCTGTATCTTGTCGTTGGAGGAAATGATGAAAGTAATAGCGCAAAAAATAATAGCCCATGTGGTGTTCGAACGGTTTATTATTGCCGTTATTTTGATCAGTGCAGTGTTGATTGGTTTGGAAACATCCAAGGGGTTGGTTGGCCAGTATGGTGATTGGATCCATTGGGGTAACCATTTGGTGTTGGGTATTTTTATTGCTGAAGCAGTCTTAAAAATTTATGCTGTTTCACCAAGAATCGATAAATATTTTAGTCAGGGTTGGAATGTCTTCGATTTTACAATCATTTTGTTGGCCTTGATTCCAAGTACTGGTGATTTAGCGATGCTGGCGCGTTTGGCCAGATTGTTGCGAGTATTGCGCTTGATTTCAGCGATTCCGGAATTGCGTTTGATTGTCGCAACCTTGATGCGATCTATTCCTAGTATGGCCAATGTAATGCTTCTGATGAGTGTTATTTTTTATATTTATGCGGTCGCTGGGCAACAGTTGTTCCATGCCTATGACCCTGAACACTGGGGTAATATTGGTATTTCGCTATTAAGTTTGTTTCGTATTGTTACCTTGGAAGATTGGACTGATCTAATGTACACGGCGATGGAAATAAATCCGTGGAATTGGATTTATTTTGTATCGTTTGTGATCATGGGTACGTTTGTGATTATTAACCTGTTCATTGCTGTTGTGATCAACAATCTTGATGAAGCTAAAGAGGAGCGGTTGCGTGAAATGCGTGCGCCGGTTACGCCTGAACAATTGCTCAAAGAATTGGATCAAACCCAGCAAGCATTATTGCAATTGCGCAATCAACTGGAAAATGTGGAGAATGTGGAGAACAAAATACTAAAATAACTACGAGTTAGTCTGAGGATGGAGGATCGGCATAGTGTGCTTGCCATGCTTCATGGCTGCGAAATTCAATGCCCATTGGCTTTAATAAACCATTATGAATATCAAAAATAAGCCCGCTCACATGTACTTTTTGGCCGCGTTTCCAAGCTTCGCGAATGATGGTGTTGCGGCAAATATTGTGTACTTGTGCTTCCACATTCAATTCAGCCAAGCGGTCGGCACGTGCTTTCGGAGCCAATTTATTCAATATTTTGGCATGGCGGTTAAAAACAAAACGTACTTGATCTAGCCATAGGTCAACCGGTTG
>JAUZQS010000158.1 GCA_030950875.1 Mariprofundaceae bacterium
AAGTTTCGCAGCGGCTTCACCTATGAGCTGGGATATCTGTTCGGCCTCACTGCAAACAGTGATCAGGGCCTGCTGAAATTCATTATTGGATATGAACTCTAACCCGTACTGCATGCAGGTATTTGTAACCATTGCAGCGCCTCTTCCTGCATGGCAGCAGCTGGAAGCCATACGTTGAATGTCCACTTACGGCCACACCCGGACAGTCAGTGGTCGCGAAATAATTATGAATTGCGCCCACTGAACTCTGGCGGGGCTATTTGGATAGTAATCTGCCTGAATCCACGAAAGAAGCATTTCGTATGCTTGGGAAAACGGGCCGCCCACTGAGTGACGAAGCGTTTCTGGAACATATTGAGAACATTGCCGGGCGACCGCTACGACCACAAAAGCTAGGTCTGAAGAAATGTATTAAATAGGTAAACTGACCCCTTATTCCATTGATTTCAGATTATTTGAAAAACTATAAAGTAAAGCTTTGCCCACATGTTCTTAAATGAGTGGAAATCTTGAATGTTGAATCAGCGACCTACAAGGTAATTAGCCTCAGCACCAACCATATGTCTTAAGCTCTGCTGCATAGCAGATCTAAAGGCAGCATCATTGGCCAGTAGCTTATACAAATCCAACTCATTGCGACGGTTCTTCAGAATCACTTCTTCAAATATCTTCTCGAAAGCTAAATCGCGATTCTGAACATCCTGATTATCTTGATACTTCTCTTTGAAATCTGGGTGAGCCTTTATACTATCTGCCATATTGATAAATTTAATCCGTTGCTCCTCAGGCGTAGCGCTCCAGCCTTGGAACCAGCGTTCGTTGAAATTTTGAATAATTTCATCCAGAGGATCATGCTCAGGGTCGCCGTCGTGCCCACCACGTGGATTAGGGTTTTGTGGATCAAGTATGGTTTCACTACCGTCTAAACTAATACTATGGTTGAGCTTAACCCGCTCTAGGCCGTAAGAGGAAAGATCAACAGAATCAAGCAGTGCATCAATCTTCTCCTTATCTGGATCTGTAATTTTCAGCTTAGGAATCAGAAACTTCAGGAACCAGAACATCTTTTCCCATACTGCGATTTCATAAGGCATAATTGCTGCTATCTGCCCGTATATTTTCACAAATTGCTTGGCTTTAATTTTAAAATCTACTTTATCTTTCTCATCAAGTTCCAAACCACTATTAAATCGAGCTGCCCCCGTATCGATGACAGGGCTAAGCTGCTGTGCATCTACATTGCTAAAGTAGAGTTCTATAAACCGCTCAACCTCAAGCCATTCGTACACCCCTACTTCATCCATAGCATCTTTCAATTCATGCAGTACATTAACATCTGTCGCCTCTGACAAGCTGGTAGCTGTATAGAAAGGATCAAATGCAACTTTGATATCATCCACCAAATTGAAAAAATCAAGAATAAACAAATCTTCCGTCTTTTTAGACAAGGCCGGTGAGGCACGATTCAAACGCGAAAGCGCCTGAACTGCCATGACATGCTGTAATTTCTTGTCGATATACATAGCCGCCAATTTAGGCTGATCAAACCCTGTCAGATACTTATTAGCCACGACCAGTAAACGGTATTCATCCTTATCAAAATAATCGCGTGTATCACTCTCTGAAAATCCATTCATGCCGGGTTCAGTATATTCAACACCATCAACAACTTTCTTACCTGAGAATGCAATTGCCACTTTAAAAGGGTTTCCTTTCCCATCCAAAAGCTTATTTATAGCTTTGAAGTAACGAATAGCAGTTTCAATATCTTGGGTGACCACCATACCTTTGGCTTTACCCTTGAGCTTCTTGCTATTAACCATCTGTGGTATGAAATGATCGAGCATGATTTCTGCTTTTATATTTATCGCCTGCTTATTTCGTTCTACATAAGCACGTAGTTTCTTTTGCGCCTTGGCGCTATCAAAGAGTGGATTCTCTACAATCGACTTTTGTATTTCATAATAACTTTTGTAAGTTGTGTAGTTGGCCAACACATCGAGAATAAAACATTCTTCAATAGCCTGTTTCATCGAATAGAGATCAAAGGGTTCAAAGCTGCCATCAGGCTGTTTGCTGCCAAACTTTTCCAGGGTGCTGTTCTTAGGCGTGGCTGTAAAAGCAAAGTATGAAGCATTACCTCGCATTTTTCGCGATTTCATCGCCTCTATAACTTTGTCCTGCGCATCGAGTTCATCTTCTTCGCCATTATCTTGGCTACCCATGACTCTATTCATATTGTCATGCGCCGAACCGCTTTGTGAGCTATGTGCTTCATCGATAATCACAGCAAAACGTTTATCACTTAGATCAGAAATCCCATCAATAATAAATGGAAACTTCTGAATAGTGGTAATGATGATCTTCTTACCCTGCTCCAGAGCACTCTTCAGCTCTGATGACTTAAATGCCGGAGCAATAATATTTTTGACCTCAGAAAAGTCTTTGATGTTTTCACGCAATTGTTTATCAAGAAGCCTGCGATCTGTCACTACGATGACTGAATCAAAAAGTGGCTGTTCCATGCTTCTGGCACCCGGAACATCTACATTTCCTGGATAAGCCTCAATCAATTGAAATGCTGCCCAGGTAATCGAGTTAGACTTTCCAGAACCTGCCGAATGTTGAATCAAATAAGTCTGCCCAACACCGCGTTTTCCGACATCCGCCACCAACCTGCGCACAACATCCATCTGGTGGTAACGAGGGAAAAATAGAGTACGTTTGTTCAACGGGTCTTTAGCACTGCCATCAAGCCGAACAAAATGTTGAATGATGTTGGCAATACTCTCTTTACTGAACACCTCTTGCCACAGATAAGCAGCTTTATGCCCACTTGGGTTCGGCGGATTACCTGCACCATCATTATAACCTTTGTTAAATGGCAGAAAGAATGTGCCTTTCCCTGCAAGCTTAGTGGTCATATAAACTTCATCGGTATCCACAGCCATATGCACCAAACAGCGGCCAAATTGCAGCAAGGGTTGATTAATATCTCTATCGTTGCGGTATTGCTTTTGCCCGTGAAAGCGTGCTGTTTGACCTGTCCAAGGATTTTTAAGCTCCAATGTGGCGATGGCAATACCATTGATAAACAGCACCATATCAATTTCTTCCAACGTGTTTGTCAGTGAGTAACGTACCTGTCGAGTACTGCTGAATATATTTTCAGTAAAATTCTGTTTTACCTGCTCAGAGCTACTTGCCAATGGTGCGGGATACATCAGGTTCAGATGAGCATCATCCACGCTTAAACCTTTTTTAAGCAAATGCAGCAGCCCGTATTTCTTGATCATCCGATCAAAGCGCTCCAGCACCTTACGTTGCCAGTCAGCGCTACTTTTTTGCAGTTTTTCTAGTTCATCAGCCTGCGTCTTCTCAAGGAATGCCCAGAACTGCTTTGTATCAATGGCATAATGAGCATTGAAATCCTGTGACAAACCAAGCTTGTATCCATGATGGTCACCAAATGGAACATCGGCTTCTCTTAGCTCATCGATATTTGCACCGCTCGTTTTCAGCTCTTCCAGGCAAAAGCCTGTGAGTCGCTTTTCGATTGCAGCTTCCAACGCCTGCTCATTTGTTTGACTCACCATACCCACTCTCCGTTCATAGCCACAGCAACCTCTTGCCACATTGGGGATCTTAGATGTTGTTCAACAAACCCCATTACGTCATCATTCCCATCGCTCGTCTACCAGTGCGTAGAAAGAGGTGACCGTATCGCCCGGTTCACAATAGGCGACCATTCCTCTTTTCATCAACAAACCATCAACAAAAATTTACTCCAAACACACCGATAAAAATATCTTCGAATGTCTAAACGCAAACGTTCAATAGCTACAGGTCGCCACATCAAGTCACATATGCTCATGAATATACGAGCGTGAGCACTACGATCAAATGAGTATATAAAACAAATGCTTGTGTTTTCAACGTTTTTCACTTCGGACTAGTCTGTTTTTCCGCATCCTATCAAATGACCGTCAAATGAGATTGGTCATGCCCAAAATGGCACATAACGATAAGATTTTCTATTAGCTGCGGAATCAAACAAACGAATGAGGCCAGCTTCCACCGCAAGCTTAATAATACGACTGGCGATTGCGCTATTTCCTTCATCAATTCGGAATCGTTTCCGGACAGATGCATTATTCATCGGTTCGCGATTTACATGCCGGAGGCAGCAATGCTGATAACAGGCCCTGATCTTATCTTCTGAATCCATTTTATGGTGCTCTTTATGTGCAAACAGCACTGTTCGGGTGTGATTCTGCGTTTGCTCAAAAATCGGGGCAGAGAGCTGATAAAATTCAACTTCAGTAATCACCTTGTCGATGCCGCTTCCGCGCTCTTCACAGATACCTATGCGGCGCATGAATGAGGCCAGTACTTCGTTTCGACTTTGAGGCGGCGTATCCAAAAAACGCTGGGGATCCATGAGCGGGATGCCGGGATTGGTAATTTCCATACGACTGTCAAACAGCTCAACCATTGGGCCGGTGCCCGTCATCGTGAAATCCTGATGGATGATCGCGTTGGCGACCAACTCACGAATCGCCAGCTCCGGATACATAGGCACCTCACTGCGAAACGCCTTGCCTATCTCCTCATTGGAAGGCAACAGCGTTTTCAAATAATCAATCAAGCCCTCAAAGCCGACCGCATAGCCTTTCGCCCCCTCCAGCTCACGCACTGTCTCCAGCTTGTTATTGCCTCGATACAACACAAGCCTCACCGCCTTGCGTGCCAATGCCCCGAAATCCTGCAAGCGCTTTGCAAAAAGGATCGCTCCCAGGTTGGTGATATGCCAAAGGCCGCTATCGGAGTGCTGAATCAGTTTGTCTGCTTCCAGCGCAGCCAGAATACCAGCTCGACCTTCGGGCAGCGACTGATCAGTCAGATCAAAATAGGCAGGGTAATCCAGCAGTTTTAAAACCTCATTCTCAAGCAGATTCTCTGCGGCACTCAGTTTCTCAAAAGGAATCCGATCAAAGATCCGCCACAGCTCTCGCTCTTTCTCGGGGAACTCACGCAACTTCTTCTTGTAAGAACCGATACGAATATATTCAGTGCCATCAAACTGTACCGGCGTATGGCTTGCTGCCTGAACCTCCAGGATAACGACGTGTTCGCCGTTCGGTGCCTCAAACTCATGAAAATGGAAATGGATCTTTGGTGCAGTTTTTTGCAATAACCAGCTTTCCAGCTCCTGCTGCTTATGTTTGGTGGTTGAAGGTCTAAAGCTAGTGCCCAAAATGTCATGGCTATCATTATCCACCCCCCAAACCAGATAGGCAGACTGCTTGCCCACGAGAGCAGCGGCATTGGCCAATGCCGAAATATATTCCCCGATAGCCTGCGGATCTTCGTTATTGTGTTTGAACTCCACCCATTCCGTTTCTTTCGAGAGCTTGAGTAGCTCGCGCAACAAGGAGTGGAGGTATTCCAAAGTTCGTTCAACGGTCATATCCCCTCCTATACAAGCTTGATCTTACCAGTAACAGCACTGTTAATCAGCGTGCTTTTGTACTCTTTGAGTTTGACGATTTGCTGTTGCTGCAAATCAATAGCTTGATCAATTTTTCTGGATTGGTTTTTTATGTGCTCGACAATCTCATCTTGCTCTTGTTTCGATGGATACCCAAGCTCCATATCAAAGAACATATGCGCATAAAACCTCAAGCGTGAAGAATGCAAGCCTGTTGATACTTTGTTGTAGTGTTCAATATAGCCTGTGGTCTTAAGTAAATATTCTAAATAATTGTTATTGAAGGTATTCACTTTCAGCTGCCTAAAAACACCATACGACGAGCTTACTATTCCAAATCTACCTGAAACACCTAAGGCCCCCATCCACGCCCACATAATATTGAATACAAGATCGCCTTCTTGGCATGTTTTTGAGCCTGTGTAATCTTCAGCCATAAACATGCTTACTTTTTTTTCTGAGCGAGGCGTAACTCCCGTCATGTGCGAGACCGAAAGCAACTCCTCTTCACCCGACACTGAGCGTTCGTCTATTTCTCTAAACAAATACTTGGCACGCTTTGCCAACCAATGCGCAGGGATTTCACCAATCCACTCCACGCCGGAGTCCTGCATGGGGGCGTTGGGATCAATACCACGAGTTACGGCACTTTGAATCAGGATCTGTTTACGCTCTTTGAGCAGGACTATCTGTTTCTCTTTAACCATCACCGCCTGGTCGATTTGCGCCGTTTTTCTATCAAGGAATGCGGCAATAGCAGTCTGCTCCATGGGAGAAACATCAAACACCGGCAGTCTTTTGAAGTCCAAGAAGCTTAGGTTCTGCCTTAATCCGCTACCAAATTTGTATATGACCTTCGTTGTATCAATCGAATGTAAAAAGTAATGCCAATATTTGGGATTATGATCATTGCTTATCTTCATATTCAGATAAGCATTTGTAATAATACCTTTGTCTTTAGCAATACCTGTACGCAAGCTGGTTTTGTCATTTTGCAAATCCATACATCTAATAATGATGTCTCCAGGCTCAACAACCTGATAAGTCTCGAATGACTCTGGCACAAGACCAACCAGTTTTTCTTCTGGCTTCACTATGATGTTTCCGTAACTTAAAGAGAGAACTCGGCTCTCTTTCATTCCACGGTTATCTCGTTTGTTTTGCGAGAAAACCGTAAGCCCCGGCTTAACATTCCAGTGTACTGGAATTTCGCCTAACCATTCCACACCAGAGTCCTTGTAAGCCTCGTGTTTTAGCATGCCAAAAACAACTTCACTCATCAGCGACGCCTGACACCTGTTTCACATCAACACCGAGAATATCGGCAATCAAACCTTCGGCCTGCTGCTCCAGCTTAATTATCTCTGTGGCGACCGCTTCCATACTGCGAAGGGGTTTGTGACGATAGAAATATTTATTGAAGCTGATTTCGTAGCCAATTTTCACCGAATCGAGATTGATCCAAGCCTCTTCCACATGCGGTTTCACTTCGGCCTTAAAATAACGATGGATGTTGTCCTTAAGCGGTACAGATTCGCTATCTCTTAAGTCTGAACAAGGTTCATAGGTGATAAACTCGGCCTTCGACTGGCTCAGGCCACCGGCTTCAGGCCCCTGAGCTTGTCGAAGGGGGTAGTAGCCAAAATCAGGTAGATCCTGCGCGCTACAATCCAAGTGTTGAAGTAACGCATCAAGCTTATTGGCACTGAGTTTCAGATGCTTTTTGATTACTTTTTCAGCCTGTTCGTCATACCAGCTCACTGCATTTAAGATGGCATTTTTATCGCTGGCGGCGAGTTTTACTTTTTTGGCTTTCAGTGCCTTATCCACCTCAGCCTTGAAAGCGTTGTAATCGTTATATTGCTCAACACCGACATGCGACATCAGAGCCGTGGCAGTATTCACCAGACGCAGATGTTTTTGCCAGGTGTTTAGGTTAAGTAGCTTGTTACGATTATTGTTGTTGAGGTTGAGTTCATTGCCTTCACACCAGCTGACAATGGCTTTCTCATGTTCATCCAGTACTCCCGCATCATAAACCGCATCGCCCAACGTCTCATATATCCATTGCATAGGCTCAAGTAGAGATTTATCAAAACGTAAGGGTTCAATACGCTCCGCGCTGAACTGTGCCTTGCGACGGTCGGGGCGTTCGATGTTGACCTTATGGTAGCCGAAATCACTATTATCAAATAGCTGTGCGGCAATGCCGCCGTCATCAACGCCGCGCTCAGCTTCACGCATGCTAATATAGGCAGCGGCAATCTCTTTGATATGCTCAGGAGCAAATTCACAGTTTTTGTTACCCAAGTTTTTACGCAACTTGCGATAAAGTTGGCTCGCATCGATCAATTGCACCTTGCCTTGGCGCTGCTCTGGTTTGTTGTTGGTAAGTATCCAGATATAGGTGGTGATACCGGTATTGTAAAACAGGTTGTTGGGTAGTTGAATAATGGCTTCAAGCAAGTCATTCTCAATGATATAACGGCGGATATTGCTTTCACCACCTCCCGCATCACCTGTGAACAGGCTGGAGCCGTTGTGAACTGAAGCAATACGCGAACCCTTCGGCAGGCTCAGGGTACCACCCTTCGACTTGGTGGCTGAGCTTGTCGAAGCCTTCATCTTACTGACCATCTCCATCAGGAACAGCAACTGGCCATCACTGGAGCGAGGGCAGGCATCTACTGTTTCTAACACTCCCCAATAATCTTTGAGTTGAACCTGAAAGCGCGGGTCGATGACATCTTTGCCATCCTTGATGTATTTCTGTTCACTTGCCCAGCTTTTTCCGTACGGAGGATTGGAGAGCATAAAATCGAAACGGGTACCTGCGAATTCGTCTGTAGATAACGTTGAACCAACACGAATATTGGATGGGTTATTGCCCTTGATCATCATGTCCGATTTACAGATGGCATAGGTTTCATCGTTGATCTCTTTACCGTAGAGATACACATCACCCGTGGCGCGAATGGCACCCTCTGCATCTTTAATGAAGTTCTGCGCTTCGGTAAGCATACCACCTGAACCACAAGCGGGGTCATAGATAGTCATCACTGGCGGAAGGTTGTTTTTCACTGGGTCGAACACAAGGTGGGTCATCAGCTCAATCACTTCACGTGGGGTGAAATGTTCCCCTGCTTCCTCATTATTATCTTCATTAAACTTGCGAATCAGCTCTTCAAACACATATCCCATGCCTAGATTGGTAAGCGCAGGTATATTGTTGCCATCAGGGTCTTCACATGCATCTGGGGTGAGATTGATATAAGGTGAAATAAATTTTTCCAATACATCCAGCAGCACATCTTTACCCGCCAAGTGGCGAATTTGTGCTTTCAGATTGAACTTGTCGATAATCTCTTTGACGTTGTCACTGTAGCCATTCAGATACTCTTCCACATTTGCCAGCAGGATTTGCTGATTGTTGGTGGCGGTATTGTAAAGCAGAGGAAGTGTCCATTTGCTGGTATTGTAAAAAACATAACCAGAAGCCTCTTTCAGACCACTATCATCCAGCTCAACCAGATCCATCTCATTATGCTGAAAGGCCAGCTCTTCAAGAACCTTATCTTTTGTTGGCTCCAGCAATGTGTCCAAGCGGCGCAACACCACCATAGGCAAAATCACATCACGGTATTTACCGCGCACATAGACATCGCGAAGACAGTCGTCGGCGATGGACCAGATGAATGAAACAAGTTTATTATGTGCTGAATGATCCAATTTATTACCTTTTTATTTATAATTAATTTTGTTGGGTTAAAGGGGGCGCCACTCTTTTTCAGGAATGGCTGGCCTTACTTGTTTTAGAATATCTATCTATTTGATCCACTAACCGACCCTCTCCTATCCCTACGCCTATTATTAGCAGGGAAATTATAATCAGCATTCCGGTTATTGCTTCGCATCCATGCGCAGCAATGGCCGAAAAAAGGATTTTGATTGGTCTATAGCCATTGCAGCGGTTCTTCCTGCATGGCTGCGGCCTGTTCCTTGAGGGTGAGAATGTGCTCTTCCCAATATTGCTGACTATTAAACCAGGGGAAGGCGCGCTTAAAGGCAGGATCATCCCAGCGTTTCGCCAGCCAGGCAGCATGATGCATCATGCGCAGGGTGCGCA
>JAUZQS010000159.1 GCA_030950875.1 Mariprofundaceae bacterium
CTATCATAAGCATCGCGATCTTGATAATCTTTGGGATTCATAAAAAGAACAGTTTCAACACCTGCATCACGTGCAATACGTAACGCAGGTGCATCCACCTTATTGGAAATAACAACGCGAACATCAACTGGGCATATTCCCTTACTAGCAGCCTCCAAAATAGCTGCTAAGTTTGTGCCGCGTCCAGAGACCATGACTGCAATCGATTGATGCGTCATATATAGCCTCTTATGTTACAAATTCTTACTCAGGAATTACGTTCTCAGCTTGTGGACCCTTAGAACCTTGGGTAACGTCCATGCTTACACGTTGGCCTTCAGCCAAAGTTTTGAAACCATCCATCATAATAACGCTGTGATGAACAAAAACATCATCGCCGCCTTCTTGTTCAATAAAACCAAAACCTTTAGTATCGTTGAACCATTTAACTGTACCTGAAACTGACATAAAAAAAACCTCTATAACTATTATTACACAACTGTCTATTCCTTAACGAACAATCCAGTCGGGCGGAATCATAGCGTGTAATTTTATAAACAAAAGCATTCTCTTTTAAATTGAAACCTATATATATCAATAAAAACATCTGCCCAATACTTTTTTTCGAAAAATAAGAACGCTTAATTGAGTGTGCCAAACAAATAAACTCATTTAGTCGTAAAAATTAATTCTCCCAATAATACTTTAAAGTACAAGCATGAAATATCTTTAACCCTCCCGTACATAGGGCAATAGTCTAAAAATTCCCTTAATAATGTGGAGGGGGAACTTCTTCATCAGGTCTTGCCAACTGCGAGCCTTGATTGTTTTTAAGGTAGTCAGACATACGCTGCATACTTGTCTCTAAAGCATCCATTTGTTTCTGCTGCGAGATAACGACCTCATTCAACTCCTGTATCAAATGCTCTTGATACGATGATTTGGTCTCTAATTCGATTATTCGATCATTCAACTCCATTGTAATGGCTCCTCATGCAATAATGCCGCCTGCTCTTTTAGTGTGAGTATATGTTCTTGCCAATAATTTTGTGTGTTAAACCATGGAAAGGCATACTTAAACACGGGATCTTCCCAACGTTTTGCAAGCCAAGCGGCATGGTGCAAGATACGCAACGTGCGCAATGGTTCAATCAGGCGCAATTCAGATGTTTGAAATGTATAAAACTCACTGTACGCCTTTAGCAAATGACCCAAAGAAGCTTCCATGTTGGGCTTATCCCCAGAAAGAAACATCCACAAATCTTGTATCGCTGGGCCCATACGGGCATCATCAAAATCAAGGATATATGGGTTACCAGAAGCCCCCTGCAAGCCAGACTTCCATAAGATATTGCCCGGATGCGCATCGCCTTGCAGGCGAATATAATCGGGCTGAACATCGTTAAACACTGCTTCAATTTGATCTAACAAACCCTCAACCAGTGGTTCATAAGCCCCTTCCAACTCACTGGGAATAAATTTTTTATCCAATAAATAATCATACGCATGATCACCAAACGTATGCACATTTAGCGTAGGGCGATGCTCGAATGGCTTTTCTGCACCCAACGCATGAATGCGTCCTATAAATCTTCCAAGCTGCTGTAAATGCTCTTTGTTTTCTAAATCTGGCGCTCTCCCCGCCCTTAATGGATAAAGGGAAAATAGAAAGCCTTTAAAGTGATGCAGGGTAGATTTTTGAACCCACAAAGGTGGCACAACTGGAATATCGAGCGTCTCTAATTCAAGTGTGAAATGATGCTCTTCAAGAATAGCCTGCTCTGTCCAGCGATTGGGACGATAAAACTTCGCAACTACAAAACTTCCATCATCAAGCCCAATTTGATACACACGATTCTCATAAGAATTTAATGCCAATTGGTAACCATTGCATGCAAAACCGAGGCTTTCAATAGCATGCAATACATGTTCAGGCGTTAGCTGATAAAATGAAACCAGCGAATCACGCAATGCGTTTTAATCCCAACAAGAACTCAACATTGCCTTTCGGCCCATGAATGGGTGATTCGGTGACACCCACAACCTCAACACCAGGTAATTCCGCTTGCGCAAATGTCACAATTTTATCAATTGCTTGCTGTCGAATTTCATCATCGCGAACGACGCCTTTTTTCAGGTGTTTGGCATCCACTTCAAACTGCGGCTTGATAAGTGCTACACACCAGCCGCCCACTTTAAGAAACGGCCACGATGGCGGCAACACCCTTTCCAACGAGATAAATGATGTATCCATCACCAAAACATCAACGGATTCAGGAATAATCTCAGGGGTTAACAGCCGCACATGTGTTTTTTCCAAATTGATGACACGCTCATCCTGCTGCATTTTATAATGCAACTGCCCATGTCCAACATCAACTGCATAAACTTTAACAGCACCGTTTTGCAGCAAACAATCGGTAAAACCACCTGTAGATGCCCCTACATCCAAGCATACCGCGCCCTTAACATCAAAAGGGAAGAACCCAAGCGCCCCTTCAAGTTTTAATCCGCCACGCGAGACGTAACGCAGGGTTTCACGCACTTCAAGTTCAATGTTGGATAATACTTTGCGGCCAGCCTTATCAGACTTCTGCCCATTCACATAAACAAGCCCAGCCATCACCAGACGTTGAGCCTGACTCACCGAATCGGCCAAGCCCTGTTCAAAAATAAAATGATCCAGGCGAAGTTTCCTCATGTTATCTTTCACTCAAATGCTACGAAGCATTTCAGTGATTGCGCTCTCATCCAATTGCAAATCGCGTAAAATTTCGGCTTGCGTACCATGCTCTGGAAAGGCATCAGGCATCGCCATGTGTTTGAATGCTCCATGCCAACCATGCTGCAAAGCAAAGCTGGCAATTGCTTCACCTACACCACCTTGCGCCACGCCTTCTTCAACAACTACCAATGGTTTGTCCTGTACCAAATGCTTGGCAATCAAGGCTGTATCCAAGGGTTTAACAAAACGAAGGTTTAATAACGTAAATGAGCGCCCATCTTTGTGTTTCAGTATATCCACTGCAGCCTTAGCATCTGCAAAGCGCGTGCCTACAGAAATCACCAGCCCTGCATCACCTTCGCACACAACTTCACTTGTTATTGGCAATACTTTGGGCTCCAAAGCTTTCACACCCAAGCCATTACCTCGCGGATAACGAATGGCACAGGGGCCATCCAAGGTGAATGCCGTTGCCAGCATATCCTTTAGCTCCTGTTCATCTTTGGGAGCCATGACTGTCAGGTTCGGCAAACAACGCAACATGGCAATATCAAACATCCCTGTATGCGTTGCGCCATCTGCGCCAACAATGCCAGCCCTGTCCATGCAAAACACCACGGGTAGATTTTGAATACAAATATCATGAATAACTTGATCATAAGCACGTTGCATAAACGTTGAATAAATTGCTACGACAGGGCGTTTACCTTCAACCGCCAATCCCCCTGCAAACGTAACAGCGTGTTGTTCAGCAATACCTACATCAAAACAACGTTCTGGGTGACGCTTAGCAAAGCGTGATAACCCCGTGCCGCCGGGCATGGCCGCCGTAATGGCAACAATACGATCATCTTGATCCGCCAAATCAGCCAGTGTATCCGCAAACACTTGCGTATAACTAGGGGCTGGATTTGTGGATTTAATGGGCTGTCCTGATTCAAGACAGTAAGGACCAAGCCCGTGCCATGTTTCAGGGTCTTCTTCAGCAGGCGAAAAGCCCAAGCCTTTTTTGGTCAATACATGCAATAATATAGGGCCTTTCAAATCCTTGCAGTTTTCCAGTGTTGCCAGCAAATGTTCAAAGTCATGCCCATCAATCGGCCCAATATAACGAAAGCCCATTTCTTCAAACAATGTGCCTGGCGTAATCATGCCCTTTACATGCTCTTCCAAACGTTTGGCAACATCCAATGCGCCGGGCAATTTTTCCAATACACGTTTAGCAACATCTTTGGCCGATGTATAAGGCTTGCCTGTAATAATACGGGCTAAATAGGAAGACATGGCTCCCACATTCGGTGCAATCGACATTTCATTGTCATTAAGAATTACTAAAAGATTGTTCTTTCGTGCACCAGCATGATTTAAGGCCTCAAATGCCATACCACCAGAGAGTGCGCCATCCCCAATGACTGCGATGCTATGATGTGTTTCACCCTTCAGATCCCTACCAACAGCAATCCCATAGGCCGCTGAAATAGATGTCGATGCATGCCCCGCACCGAAGGCATCATGCACTGACTCTTTGCGTTTGGTAAAGCCATTCAAACCACCATACTGGCGCATCGTTGGCATACCCGACAAGCGCCCTGTTAAAATTTTATGCGGATATGATTGATGCCCAACATCCCAAACAATCTTATCTTCAGGTGTGTTGTATAAATAGTGCAAGGCAATGGATAATTCGACCACGCCCAAACCTGCCCCCAAATGGCCACCAATAGGCGCTAATGTTTCAATCATGTAGTCACGCATTTCTTTCGCCAACTGCGGCAGTTGCTGGCGTGATAGAGCTTTTACATCCGCAGTGCCATGGATACTTTCCAATAGGGGATAGCTCATTGGCCACGCTCCAAAATATAGTTAGCAAGTGTTTGCAAGTGTTCTCCCTGATCATTCAAATCATTACAGGCCTCGCCAGCAATAGCCCTTAAATTTTCTGCCAATTCACGCGCCCGTTGCAAGCCTTCAATAGAGACATAAGTGGCTTTGTTCTGTGCTTTATCTTTGCCTGCACTTTTCCCCAAATCCGCTGATGTCGCCGTTGCATCTAAAATATCATCGGCAATTTGAAATAATAAGCCAACTGCTTCACCATAACGTGAACAAGCATGTAGTTCTTTTTCATTTGCCCCTGCAAGCAAAGCGCCCGCTTCACAACTGTAACGAATTAAAGCGCCTGTTTTATGCAAGTGGATACGTTCCACTTCTAAAATGCTGCTTACCCCACCTACTTCAGCACGCATATCCATCATCTGCCCACCAACCATGCCTTGCGCACCTGAAGCAATTGCAAGTTTGCGTACCAAGGTCAAACGAATATCCACTGCTACATCCAGATCGCTTAACAGTTCAAAGGCGAGGGTTTGCAAGGCATCCGCTGCCAATACTGCTGTCGCCTCATCAAACTTTTTATGGCAGGTCGGATTGCCACGCCGTAAATCATCATCATCCATGCATGGTAAATCATCATGAATTAAAGAGTAGGTGTGCATGCATTCAATGCTTATGGCCGCAGGCATCGCCATGCTCTCACGCTTGCCTCCACAAGCTTTAAAGCAAGCCAGTAACAATCCAGGACGCACACGTTTACCGCCCGCAAGCAAGGCATAAGACATTGCATCCCACAAACGTGGCTCAACCACCTGCTGTCGCTCTGCCATTACCTT
>JAUZQS010000016.1 GCA_030950875.1 Mariprofundaceae bacterium
AAGCGCCCTTGCGTGCCTTCGAGGTAACCTTTTCCCCAGAATCCGCCTGAGCCGATGGCAATGGATGATTGAATGACATGGTAACCTGCACCCAACGGATCATTTTGCGGGTTTAGAAACGTTAGCACACGCTGCTTTTGGTAAGCATGCATATAGTGCCATAATATGTATAAAATAATGGGGCTAGTAGCCACTGCACCAAGCATCCAGCGCCATGCAAAACCCGATGCAACAAGCATGGCGATCGAGGCAAATAGTAAAACCAATGTCGTGCCTAAATCGGGTTGAATGACAATCAATGCGGCGGGTAACATAGCCATCACCAAGGGGATAAGGAAATTTAGCCAAGTATTGGGTTCACGTGATGCAAACCAATGGGCAAGCATCAACATCAATGCCCATTTCATCATTTCAGAAGGTTGAAATGCGACGATACCCAAATCTAACCAACGCCTAGCTCCCATATGAATATCACCGATAAATGGAACCAGAGCCAAACTTAAAAGTGCAAAAAGATATGCTGGCCATGCCAGTAGGCCCATTAATCGTAAAGGTACAAAGCAAATGCCTATAAATACGATGAGACCCAAACACCAAAAAACAACCTGCTTTTGAAACACGGCAATGTCGCCTTCATGTACAGCGGAATACAAAACAAATAGGCTTAATGTTAATAAACATAATAAGCAGATAATTAAGGTTTTATCCATACGTTGTATGACGGAGGTCATTGATTTTTCTCCTGTGCAGCCAACACAGCAACGATTGCTTTAGCAATCGGCCCTGCCGCACTCCCACCGTGCCCACCATGTTCGACAAGGATTGCAAACGCAATTTTTGGGTTGTCATAAGGTGCATAGCCCATAAACCAAGCGTGATCTTTATACTTATTTATTTCGGGTGTTCTCTTCGCCTTATCATCTTGTGACATGGATATAACTTGGGCGGTACCGGTTTTTCCAGCAATTTTCCAAGCTGCATGGCGCAGACGATAATAGGCGGTGCCTCCAGGTTTGTTGGCAACGGCATACATTGATTCTTGTATGCGTTTCAAATGTTCAGGTTTTACATCCACATGCCTAATGATTTCAGGGGGTTTTCCAGCTTCTAGGTGAGGGCGTAAGATATCACCACCATTGGCAATAGCGGCTGCAAAGCGTGCCATTTGCAAGGGTGTTACGGTTGTTTGACCTTGTCCAATAGCTGTAATCATTGTTTCACCACGGTACCAGTGGCGTTCGCGACCATTCTGTAAACGTTGCATACTGGGAGCCAAATGGCCACGCGATTCTGGCGGAAGTGGAACGCCAGTAATTTCACCAAAGCCCCATAGTCTTCCTTCATCGCTTAGGTGCTTCATGCCTAACTGATCACCTAATTTATAAAAATATACATCACAGGAGTGCACAATAGCATCATGTAGATTTACCCTTCCATGTCCCCTGCGTTTCCAACAACGCATTTTTCGGTCGGCTAATTGTATGAAACCTTTGCATTGAGTGTGGCCGTTTGCCAGCGGGACATTTTGGCGCAAACCTGCGAAACTGGAAATAAGCTTCCATGTTGATGCGGGGGGGTAAGCTGCCTGTGTGGTGCGATTTAGCAGAGGGCGCTGTTCATCGTTTAACCAGGCTCGCCATTGTTTCTTCTCTAAGCCCAGTGTGAATTGATTGGTATCGACGCCTGGTGTACTTAATAAAGTTAGCACCTCACCGCTATGTACATCCATAACCACGACCGCACCGGTGCGCTTGCCCATAACTTCGGCGGCGGCTTTTTGAAGGCGTACATTAAGGCTTAACCGTATATCTTTACCCATGGATGATGGGGTTTGTTGTAATACCGCAATACGACGCCCATGGGCATCCACTTCTTCCAACTGACTTCCCAAGGTGCCATGTAAACGCTTTTCAAAAGAACGTTCTAAGCCACTTCTACCAACATATTCGTTATGCAAGTAACCCTGCTCAAGATCTTTGCTGCGTGCCAAGGCTAAATAACCAATAAGATGGGATGTAAGTTCTTTGTAGGGGTAAGAGCGGTGGGTTCCTGCTTGTACATCTAAGCCTGGAAAGCGGTGTAGGCGAGCCGATAACGGCGCGACTTGCGCCCATGTTAACTTATCATTTAACAGTACTGGGCGGTCTTTCCGAGAGCGCTTGATGCGTTTTTTAATGCGTTTTATTTGGCGTGGTGTCCATTGCATCATGGATGCTAATTTTGTCATCATAAGATCCATGTTTTCAACGCGTTCAGGAATCATGGTTAAACGATAGGAGATGTCGTTGACGGCCAAACCGATACCGAAGCGATCAGTGATGGTGCCGCGTGTGGGTAAAATAGGGACAATATTGAGACGGTTACTTTCAGCTTGAAGCATGAGCCCTTCATGTTGTAAAAACTGCAGGTCAACCATGCGTAACAAAAGCATAAGAAGTAGTACAAACGCACTAACCTGAAAGAGCCACATACGCCCTTCAAAACGCTGTCGAATATCAAGCTGGCTGAACATATAGACGTGTAATCAAATGCCAGAAAACAAGGCATAATAATAACGTTAGCAAGCAGGAAACGAAGCTCCAGCCTGCAAAAAATAGTGATGTAGTGACCAATAACATAGAAAAGAAGCGCTGCAACAGGCTGGGGCCAATTTGTGCATCACTCCATGTGATGATGATGGGGGTGAGTAATATCCATGGCAGACTAATAAAGATGGACCAGTATAGAATTAAATCATGGATGCCTGTTGCCAGTGCAACCCATAGCCAATTGCCGCGATGTGCAAGTAGTGCGGCCAATAGTAATGCCAATGACCAGTCTGGTTGTAAGAGCACGCCAGAAAATCCCAAGTTAAATATAATGCCAATGAGGCAAGCAAAGAGTAAGAGTGCGTTAATCATGGTGTTGAAGGATCAATGTGTGAGGCAATGGCAAGCCAGTTATCACGTTGCCAGTGAGCCGTAGGTTTTGCCTCAATGCGTGCAAACACACGACCTTGCAAAGCTTCGACATGGGTAATACGCGCTACTGAAATGCCAGGGGGAAATACACCGCCAGCACCGCTGGTTTGTAAAATAGATCCGACAGCGGGGGCTTGATCCAAAGGAATGAAATCGACAAGTAGGTGATCACCCTGCCCGCGAATTAAGGCCGCCAGTGGTGAGCCAGGAATTGTAACAGGAACAGCCAACGAGGCATCAAGAATAGTCCGAACTACAGCTGATTTTGCTAGGCTTTTATCAATCAACCCCACCAAACCAGAACTGGATACAACCACATCATCGGGACTGCCTTGAACTTGTAAAATTAGACGTTGGCTCTTTTTATCAGGGCTTCGCCCCAAAACTTGCGCGGCACGCCATGTGTAACCACGAATATTGGTTATTTTAAGAAGGTTTCTTAGCTGTATATTTTCTGCAGCAAGACTTTTTCCTTGTTGAATCAGTGCTGTTTGTTGCTCAAGCATGTCTCGCGTTGCGACTAATTCCGTCTGTAATTTATCACGGTTCTGTAGCCATAGTTCACTAGCATGCCACCATCGAGCGGGGGCATGCAGTGTGGAAATAAGCGGTGATAAACCAAGTGTAAGGTATTGACCTATGGGCATTCGCTGTAAAGAGAGAATGGCGATAAATATCAATAAAGCCAAAACAATACGCCAAAGCACATGGCGATGTGGCACGTTTTACTCCTCGAAGAGCACGCCTCGCATGCGATCCAATTCTTCAAGTACTCGTCCGCTACC
>JAUZQS010000160.1 GCA_030950875.1 Mariprofundaceae bacterium
GCAATGTTAACATGTAGTCTTGTGAAAACTCACCCATCAGGTGTTGCTTCCACGAAGGTTCTATGTTGATGCACGTATTCATATCAAAGCACTCCCAGTTTAGCGTAGTGTGGTGCTATGCATATACAAAGTCTAGGAGATTTAGGTGGGTAGAGGTGTTTGATATACTGATTTCTTAGTGTAAATCTTGGAGATATTTTGCAGGGAAAGCTGGTTAAGGGTATGCTGCGCCGCCTTTTGGTTGTTTCTGAGTTGGGATTAGCAAAAGGCAATGACTTTGGAGGCTCTCGCAATGATAGCGCGTACATACTGTGGTGATTTTCGTAATACACATCTTCGACAACAGGTTCGATTGAATGGTTGGGTTGAAACCAACCGTGATCATGGCGGAGTGATTTTTTTGGATGTGCGCGACCGTTCGGGCGTTGTGCAAGTGGTCGCTCACCCTGATACACCCGAAATGCATGTTTTGGCGCACGCCATGCGTCAGCAGAATGTGGTTGAAGTGGTTGGTGAAGTGATTCCCCGCGATGAAGGTGCGGTGAACCCAAAACTTCCAACAGGTGAAATTGAAATTAAGATTTCAAAATTAACCCTGTTAAACCGTGCTGAAACACCACCGTTTGCCATTGAAGATGATTGTAATACAGGTGAACAACATCGCCTTGAATACCGTTATTTGGATTTGCGTCGCCCTGTGATGCAAAAAAATCTCATGTTACGCCATAAGGTTACCCATGCTGCGCGTAACTATTTGGATAGCCAAGATTTCTTGGATGTTGAAACGCCGATTTTGAATAAATCCACACCAGAAGGCGCACGCGATTATTTGGTGCCATCACGTGTGTATCCAGGCTCTTTTTATGCTTTACCACAAAGCCCGCAGTTGTTTAAGCAACTATTGATGGTGGCCGGTATGGATCGTTATTATCAAATTGCCCGCTGTTTCCGCGATGAAGATTTGCGTGCTGATCGCCAGCCTGAATTTACGCAGGTCGACTTGGAAATGTCATTTGTGGATCAAGATGATGTGATGGCTGTGGCAGAAGGGTTGATTTCCTCGATGTTTGAAGCGGGTATGGGCCAAGTGCCTGACGCACCATTTCCGCGCATTACGTATGCGGAAGCGCTGGATAAATATGGTTTGGATCGCCCAGATGTGCGTTTCGGATTGGAACATATCGATGTCACGGACTTGATGAAATCGGTGGATTTTAAAGTTTTTAGTGGTCCTGCCAATAATGGCGGCTTGGTAAAAGTGATTCGTGTGCCCAATGGTAATGCGTTGTTGAGCCGCAAGAAAATCGATAATTATACCAAGTTTGTTTCTATTTATGGCGCCAAGGGTCTGGCATATATCAAGGTGAACGATAAGGCGGATATTCCTGCAGGTTTGCAATCACCGATTGTGAAAAATTTATCGGATGATGTATTAAAAGCGCTATTGGAACGTACACAAGCTGAAAATGGTGATTTACTGTTTTTTGGAGCCGACACAAAAGATATTGTCAACAATGCGTTGGGATATTTGCGTGTGGAGCTGGGTAAAGATTTGGGTTTATTTGATGCGAAGTCGAATCAATTTATTTGGGTGGTGGATTTCCCGATGTTTGAATGGGATGCAGAGAATAAACGTCCACAAGCCCTGCACCATCCTTTTACTGCGCCTTATCCAGAAGATTTGGATAAACTTGAAACTGCGCCACTTGAAATGCGCTCCCAAGCCTATGACTTGGTGTGGAATGGTACGGAAATTGGTGGTGGTTCGATTCGTATTCATGATAGCGAGGTGCAGTCGCGGGTATTGAAAGCCTTGAATATCTCCGATGAAGAAGCCAACAATAAATTTGGTTTTCTATTGAAGGCTTTGAAATATGGTGCGCCGCCACATGGCGGTTTGGCATTTGGATTGGATCGTGTGGTGAGTTTGATGGTTCAGGCGGAGTCTATCCGCGATGTCATTGCCTTTCCGAAGACGCAGCGTGCGGCAGATCCGATGGCAGACTCGCCTTCAGAAGTAGGTGATATGCAGTGGAAAGAGTTGGGCTTGCGTAAACGCCGTACCGTGGTGGAAACAACATCTGATTGACAGCGTTCGAAATGAGGGCAATGCTTAAGCAATGATGAAGCATATATGGATAGTTGCATGTCTTTTTGTATTGGCTGCGTGTGTGGTGAAACCTCCCGTGCAGGAAATGGCGGAGGCGCGTTCGGCAGTGAAGGCGGCACAGGAAGTGAATCATTCAAAATCTGAATCTTCGGCTTATTTAAAGAGTGCGGAAGAAGCCTTGAAACAGGCCTCTGAGGCTATCGAACAACAACAATATATGCGGGCGCGCTTGAAGGCAAAAGAATCAAAAAAACAGGCGCAAAAAGCCGCGAAAATATCGCAAGAAGACCTTTGATGGCGCACATGCAAAAAAGCTTTGTCCATGTAAGGGGAATAGGAGCTATATTATGCATGGTACGCTGAATGGTCAGCCCAGTTTTTTCATAAATCGGGTTAAATAGCTAAGAAAATTGTAAACAAGAGGCTCCTTATGGCATTTGATAAAATTACACTTCCTGAGTCAGGCGAAAAAATAACCATGGCTGATGATGGTACATTGAATGTACCCAATGAGGCCATTGTAGCCTTCATTGAAGGTGATGGTATTGGGCCTGATATTTGGAGTGCAACCCGAAATATTTTAGATGCAGCCGTTGAGAAGGCTTATG
>JAUZQS010000161.1 GCA_030950875.1 Mariprofundaceae bacterium
TCATTGAATGACTTGGCATGATCATGAGAGCGGCCCATTAATGATAGTCCTCTTCGCGTTGATGTCGAACAGCCAAGATGGTGACCGTATCCTTGTCTTCAATCTCAAACATAAGAACATAGCCACTTGCACCGAATGAGATAAGCATTTCACGCAGGAAAGGGTTGTCGGGGGTTGCTTTGCGGCAGGCGAAAGGGAAGTCACGCAATAGTTTCAGACTCTGTTCGATAATCTTGATCGCCCTTCGTGCTGCTAGCTGATCGTGATCCAAAAGAGAGCCGTATAATCGTTTCAAATCATCTTTAGCGACCTTGGTAAAGCGAACACGGAAGCTCATTTCACCACTGCATCAGAAAGCATGTCCTTTAGATCACACAACACATTATCGGCATCGAAGTATTTACCGCTCTTTAGTGCTTCATCACGCGAGGCTAAACCACGGGCGATAAACTCGTCATGAAGTTGACGGCGTTTAATATTAGCACGAAGCGATTGCTCGACAAACCCCGATAGGGTTTCACCTTTATGTAACATATTCTCTGCTGTTTGTCGTAATTCAGGATCGACGCGAAACGATGGGATCGTTGCAGTTTTCATCAGCCACTCCTTGTATTGCAATTGTAATACAATCATATCATATACAGAGAAGCAAGAAGATGTGTTACGCGTGTTTGTGCAGATGTGTCCGAAATTACGGTGACAGTTTACTAAATGTATTTAACTTTCACCCACACACTTTCTTTTAGGTCCTCTTTTCTTTGCCTTTAGCTCTCGTCCGGTTATTGCTGACAGCCTATCAATCCAACCCTCCGATCCCAAAGGACGTCCCGTTGTTTCCGATTGACGAAGCCTTTTGAACACCTCGGATGAACTGTTTTCCTGAGCAAGAAACGTGGCAAAGTCGCCATAGCGATCAAGGACATGGCAATCTTAACCAACTCGCTATCCTGCCCTGACAGGTGACTGGCAACACTTGACCAGCGCCACTCTTCTGCCCGCTCAACCAATCCGGCACGAACCGGGTTCATCGAAACATATCGCACGGCATGGGCTAGGTGTTCCTCATCCATCACAACTGAACCGAAACGCCCTTGCCATAAATGACCGGTTACTCGCAAGCGTGTATTCACATAGCCTGTATATCGGCGGTGTGCATCGGCAAAAGTGCGGCGCAATCCATCTTCATCCGAAGGAACGATGATCATATGCACATGGTTGGGCATCAGACAGTAACACCAAATCTCTGCCTCGGATTTTCGTGCTCCTCGCTCAGCAATGAGCTGTAAAGCTCGTAATCGCTATCCTCAAAGAATGTCTGAGCACGACGATTTCCACGCTGAGTTACATGATGAGGAAAGCCGAGAATAACAAGACGAGGTAAGCGAGCCATGCAGCTAACCTGACATAATTAGTGCATTTAGTAAGCTGTCACCGTAATTTAAAACCATTGCCACTATCCCACGCTGAGGCAGGAAAAAGAAAAGTCTGGCTCAGTGTGGGATAACTGCGTTTGTTTCACTACAATATGACGCGAATAGCGCGGAACGTAACACTAGGCCTGCGGCTATCCTTGAGGGTAAACGCATTATTGCGCCACCACGAGAGAACAATCACTTACTCCGCCACCACAATCAATACAGATTTCTCAATCCGAGCCGCAAGTTGTTCCACATTCCCAGCCAGTGTCGGCAATACTTGAATATGATGCTTCGATGGCACTGAGGATAACAGCATGGTCAGATAACCTATTTTAATGGCATAATTCACATTTTGCGGCAAATCACCCGTCCATTTGAATATTTTTGAGGCACTGAGCTTGGAAGCAGTAATACCCACCACTTCACCTTTCATATTCAACAGCGGCCCGCCACTATTCCCCGCCTGAATCGGTACGCTGATTTGATAGGTACGCGGATCGTTCCCCAGTCCTGTCACAGCGCTGATCAAGCCATCCGTCACCTTCGGCTCACTCCCCATAAAATCGGGATGCGGATAACCAATCGTGAACACCCGCGCACCAGCATGGGCCACTCCGGTTGCCAACGGCAAGGCAGGCGGCAACTGGCGTGCATCCTTCACCCGAATCAACACAAGATCATTGGTGACATCATCCATCGCCACACTGCCGGAAATCTTCACCCCATCCTGCCGGATAAGCACAATCTTTTTATGACCGGCAACCACATGATGGTTGGTGACAACAAACCCACCCGCCACAGGCCAACCAGTACCTAAAGAAACTGAAGATACATTCTTTCTCCTGATAGGTTTTCTGATTGTTTGCGTATGGGCATACCTTTTATCAAACCATAGCTTACTAGATGAATAGAGGCTATAATAGGCCGAGTGCAATGGAGTGGAGTTCGTTTCGCACCAGTAAATATCCACGAAAGAAGCCGTCGATTCTGGTGTGCCATCACTCTCACATTTATTCCCAAAACAAGCCTTCATACTTGGATATGGTACGGTTAATGTCTTCCCTGTGAAGTCTTCAACTGCCCGTTGTGCCCGTTTTTGTGCTGAGTGATGAAGTGCCATTCTTGCATCACCCTTTACAGACATCGCATCCCCACAGGTTATTACACCCGCCGTACTATTCGATGCATACAAAGTAAAAAGTAAAATTATCAATTTCTTCATCGTCTTCCCTCTTTAGGCTCAAGCATAAACTTTAACTCGTGAAACGATTTATAAGGCTCTGGGAGCCAATGGCAATCCACATTTTCCAGTTTACTGTCCATCGTTTATGCATTTGGCCTAGAACTCAGTGTTCGAAAACAAAAAAGATTAAACAATGACGAAACAGTATCAATAGATCAAGCAGAACATCGGGGTCAGGTCTTGCAATCATACATTTACTCTCCTTATACCCACAGCTATCTTAATTCAAAATAAGGTCGAGGCCCTTAGTCGCACCAAGGCAAGTGATTGAAATATAATGATAAGTGGTCTATAGAACAGCAGGGGTCAGATACTATCTTGAGAACTCGTGTCAACTAAAAAAATTCACACTCCATTTTCTCTTACTTTTTGCAGGCGAATTCCACCGTTAGAATCAAAATTTTCATGGTAAGTTAGCACTGCCCAGATGATGTGAATCAGC
>JAUZQS010000162.1 GCA_030950875.1 Mariprofundaceae bacterium
GTCAAAGCTATCGCGCTCAGTATCGCAGCGTTCATTCAAAGCAATATCAGACTCAAAGACTTCTGGCACATCTTCTTCAGGGTAAATAGCTTCCCAAGGGCACTCAGGCTCACAAACGGCACAGTCAATGCATTCATCAGGCGAGATAAACAGCATGTTTGGCGTATCTTCGCTAACGTCTTTGGGTTGATAAAAACAATCAACTGGGCATACCGCAACGCATGCAGTATCGACACAATCTTTACAAAGTTGGGTGACAACAAAAGCCATGGTGTTTACCTCTTATATCTAGAATATCCGCGAAGCATAGACGAGTGATAAAACAAAATCACCTGTAAGCGTTCATTGTATGTAAAATTGATGGGTGGGCGGCATGGAATGGATGCCTGAAAAATTATTTTAGATACAGGTGATAATGGTAGGTTTCACTTTTAATGTCGATCAACGTTTGAGGCTCTAAGCCTTCTCGAATTAACTTTTCACGTAAGCTGGTCAAATCGATGTTGGCATTGCGAATATGCTCATGGACATGGTCAGGCATGAAAACTTCAAGCTGCAGGGCATTTTCAGCGGATAAAGTGATGTGCATAGGGTCTTTATCTTGGCGCTCGATATGAACATGCAGCTCTTTGGCAGAGCCTTTATATACAGGTACTGTCTTCTTCATAGGTTTGTGCCCTGCCTGCCAATGCATGCTTTCTTCTATGATATTAGGTTTGATGGCCTGCTTGAGAAGCGGCCACCAAGCCAGTTGTATATTGAGGGTTTCAAGCTGTGTGGCGAGTCCTTGAAAAATACGAATTAAAAGAAACAAATCAGCAGGAGCGGCGGAGCGGAACCACCAGCGCTGATCACCCAATAAATTTGCAACAGAATCACTTAAATGCCATGAGGTGACATCAAATATTGTATCATTCATAAAGGGTTGGAATAAAAGCTTTATTAATTGTGGTAGTTTATCTTCAATGGGTCGAAGCTTTTCCGCATTAAAACCCAAGGCAGCAAAGGCATCGAATAAAGTGGCATCACACTCGCCGCGACTATGTAAAATTAGTTTTAATAGTGCCATGCGGCGTGTTTGCTCAACATGAACCATGCAACCAAAATCCAACAGCGTGGTTTGAGGCTGGGTATCGTGATGTTGAAAAAGCATATTGCCGGGATGAGGGTCGCCATGCACAAGCCCGAATTCAAAAAGGCTCTGAAACATGGTTTGCATCAAGGTACGGGCAATATATAAGCGTGCAGGCTGAGACCATGTAGCGGCTTCAGATAAACGCACGCCTTCGGCCCATTCCTGCACCAATATATTCCGGCGACATAATACAGGAAAAACATGGGGGATATGTAGCCCTTCGACATGCATGGTCGATGCAAATGCAAGCTGTTGCTTCATTTCATGCAGGTAATCCAATTCATCATTCAGGTTGTTCTTTAACGTTGTTTTATAGTTGTCCAGATCAAAGTTCCATGTTTTGACAGGCCCGCCAGCTGGGATTAAGCCAGCAAGTTTCATTTCAGCGTCAATAGCAGCAGCAATATCAGGGTATTGAACTTTTACCGCGACACATTGTTTATCATTTAAGTGGGCGCGGTGTACTTGCCCCAATGATGCGGCGGCGTGGCTTTCTTCAATATCTTTCAATATAAATTGTAACGGCTGCCCCCATGTTTGTTCGAGAATGGGTTTGATGTGTTTTAATGGCCACGGGTCAATGCTTGTCGTAAGTTTGCTATAGGCATTGTCATCATCCATGCCTGCCAAAAATTGACCGACTTTCATGGGTAGCCCGCGCGAACCTGCCAATAGTTCAGATAGAGCATGGCGTGCCGCTTGTTGGGTATGTTTATTTTCAGCTTTACGAATGCGGCGCATAGCCCAGGCCATGCGAAGTAGGCGAATACCTCGTTGAAAGATATTTAGCATGATGAGTATTTCATTTTATAAAGTTCTAACCCGCAGTATTTGTGAATAATACGAGCTAGTAGTGGGTTGCTCATTTTGTTAGGCTAGATTTAAGTTCGTTCAGGGTCAAAGCTTTTCCTATGTATTGGACACCTGTTCTTGGCTTGTCCTAAGGCTGATAGACTCTTAGTGTTGAGGCATGTCTTTTTCACCATTTGTTCATTTGCATAATCACTCTGATTTTTCCCTTTTGTCAGGGATGAGTGGTGTGGAAGAGATTATTCAGACTGCGGTTAAGATGCGTCAACCTGACGTTGCGCTAACCGATTATGGCAAGTTATTTGGCGCGATTGCGTTTTATTCCCAAGCTTTGAATGCGGGTGTGAAGCCGATTATGGGATGTGAGTTGTTTGTCTGCGATGATTATAAAAAGCGGGTGTCAGATGGGCCACGCGGGCCGCGTTATGCACAAATCGTTTTGTTGGCACGTAATAATGAGGGTTGGAAAAACCTATTAAAACTTACATCGATTGGTTATTTGGAAGGTTTTTATTATAAACCACGTATTGATAAGGAGTTCTTGCGTCAGTATGGCAAAGGGCTGATTGCATTATCTAGCGGTAGTGAGGGCGAAATTGAGCGCGTGCTACAACAAGGTGATGAGCCAGGTGCGCGCGCCATGGCATTGGAATATCAGAAGATATTTAATCAAGAAGAAGGGGAGTCACCTTGTTTCTTTATTGAATTACAGGACCATGGCTCTTCTGCACAACAGGTATTAAATGAAAAGCTGGTCGAATTGGCTTATGACTTGGATATTCCGTTGGTGGCGAGTAATAATAGTCATTTTATTCAGCGTGACGATTTTGAGGCGTTTGAGGCGATGTTGGCATTGCGAGATAATCGCACATTGGATGATATCGAGCATGGTTTTAGTCAGGAATGTTGCTTTAAATCTTACGAGGATATGGCGCAGTTATTTGAGGATGTGCCAGAAGCGATTGCCAATACCATTCATATTGCCACACGCTGTAATGTAGATTTGCAATTTGGACAATATAAGTTGCCAGACTTTCAAACACCCAATGGCATGAATTTAGCTGATTATATGCGTAAACAGGCTGGGGATGGTCTGGATATTCGTTGGCCAGCGATTTTGGCAGGAAAGCCTGATGCGGATCGTGCTGAATATGAGGCTCGCTTAAAGTTTGAATTGGATATTATCAATCAAATGGGGTTTCCAGGCTACTTTCTCATTGTTGCTGATTTTATTCAGTGGTCAAAAGATCAAGGCATACCTGTCGGGCCAGGGCGCGGCTCGGGGGCAGGGTCGCTGGTGGCATATTGCATGCTGATTACCGATCTTGATCCGATTAAATATGGTTTGCTGTTTGAGCGATTTCTAAACCCAGAACGTGTTTCCATGCCCGATTTTGATATTGATTTTTGCATGTCACGGCGTGAAGAAGCCATTCGTTATGTTACCAAAAAATATGGAGAGGAAAAAGTTTCTCAAATTATCACCTTTGGCGCGATGAAAGCCAAAGCGGTGATTCGTGATGTTGGGCGTGTATTGGATATGGAATTGGGTAAAGTGAATATGATTGCCAAGCTCATTCCCGATGAATTGAAAATGACCTTAACAAAGGCTGTTGAAGCAGAGGCTCGCCTTGCTAAACTTATTGATGAGGATGATGAGGTCGCGCGTTTGTTTGATTTGGCATATAAGCTGGAAGGCAAACATCGTAATGCAGG
>JAUZQS010000163.1 GCA_030950875.1 Mariprofundaceae bacterium
GCTCGTTCATCAAGAGTTAATGGCCGATACTGAGAGCGATGCCGCTAGCAGCGAAAGCAATCAAGAAAATGCTGATGCAAAGTAAACAACCGCATTTTTTGACAATGTCCAGTATCCCATCACCATGCGCCAGCTTATGAACCATTTCATACCTAGATGCTGCAAGTGTTTGTACGTGCAGAGTGTAAGATATTGGTTTATATGGCGTATTGAAAAAACACGTAGTCACCTTATTGGTGATGAGTGTTTTTTCAATAGTCCAAGTGAATCAAGAGGTTGCGCTATGTATGTGCAAACACTTGCAGGATCTAGGTGATAAGGGTTTACAGGAGTTAATGTTGGCACAGGATTTTGCAAACCGAACTTACTCAGCTACTACACAGTCACACGCACGCAGACGTCGTCGTACTTCTGCGCTGCAAAGTACGTTGTATCATGCGCAACAATCATTGCGTAAATTGCTTGTCATGAAAGCTGTATATATCCCCATTTTGGCTGGCGTTCTTTTACTATTGGCTATAACAACGGTGTCGATCTTAAGCGTCGATGCTAGCGTTCAACTAACACGCGAAGAGTGGTTGCAACCTGAAGAAAATACCTTATTAAACCAACTAAACGCTCCGCAAAAAGTTATCGTAGAAGTAGGTGGATCAGCCATTTCGTCATTGAAGACTTTGGGGTTTAACTTTTCTGAAATTATGGCGATGCAAGCGGCTGCAAAAGAAGTTCACCCGCTTAAACGTATTCAGGCAGGCCATGCCTTTATACGTCACGATACAGATAGTGGCACCGATGTTTATTATGAGATTGATGCAGGACAAAAATTACATTTAAGTCGCACAGAAGAAGGCTGGCATGCCGCACTGGAGAAAATGTCAGTAACACGCCGTCAAGTTTATGTGGAAGCAACTATTTCAGACAGCCTATTTGTTGATGCTTCCAAGGCAGGGTTAGATGACCGAACTACCATGAACTTGGTCGATGTATTTGCATGGGATATTGATTTTGCGCGCGATTTACGCAAAGGCGACTCATTCCAAATATTATACGAAGAGCAATACAATGATGCAGGAAAAATGACCGGAACGAGCATTCTGAACGCTGTCTTTGTCAATCAAGGACGGCGTTACCATGCCATTCGTTATCGCCTAAAAAATGGCAATACAGATTACTACTCACTGAATGGTCAAAGCCTTCGCAAAGCATACTTAAAGGCACCTGTGAAATATTCCCGCATTTCATCACGTTTCAGATTAGCTCGAAAACACCCTATTCTGGGTTATACACGAGCCCATAAAGGCGTCGACTACGCGGCAAGAACAGGTACGCCGATTCATGCACTCGGTGATGGACGTATTAGCTTCGCTGGATGGAAGGGCGGCTATGGACGTTTGGTTGAAATTCGCCACACCAATCGAAATCACAGCACACGCTATGGGCATATGAGCAAATTTGGTCGCGGTATCCATAAAGGCGTGCGTGTTAAACAAGGTCAGATTATTGGTTATGTCGGCATGTCAGGCCTAGCAACAGGGCCGCATTTACACTTCGAGTTTCGTGTGCGCGGACGAGCTATAAACCCTTTGCACGTCAAGCATACACCTGCAAAACCTGTTCCAAAAGCTGAAATGGCTGGATTCAAACGCCATGCTAACCAGTTACAAAGCAACCTTAAGCTTGCTGCACAAGAATCTGGATGGGGTTAATCATGAACACAGAACTATGGTTAAAACAGGCTGAGAAAGTCTTAGATATTGAAATTCAAGGTCTACAAGCTCAAAAGACGGCATTGGATGGTAATTTTGTTGCTGCTGTGGACTGTATTTTAAATTTAAAAGGTCGCTTGGTTGTCATTGGTATGGGCAAATCAGGGATTATTGCGCGTAAAATTGCCGCAACCTTTGCATCCACAGGCACACCTGCCTTTTTTGTTCATGCCGCCGAAGCGCAACATGGCGACTTGGGCATGATTACCTCCGATGATGCAGTGCTAGCATTGTCACACAGCGGTGAAACCGATGAGGTTTGTGGTTTGCTACCGACCATTAAACGTTTGGGAGCTACGGTGATTGCCATGACCGGCAAGCCGACATCCACACTGGCAACCTTTGCCGACATGACATTGGAAGTACCCGTACGCGAAGAAGCTTGTCCAATGAATTTAGCACCCACCGCATCCACAACCGCAACACTGGCTTTGGGTGATGCTTTGGCTGTTGTCGTATTAAAACAACGTGGGTTTCGCGAAGAAGATTTTGCCCGCGTACACCCAGCTGGAAGTCTGGGTCGCAAGTTAATGACCGTTTCCGATGTGATGCATGCCGGTGATGAACTACCCATGGTAGACATCTCTGCGAGCCTTAAAGAAGCCATTGTAGAAATGTCCCAACATCGTTTGGGCGTAACGGGTGTCCAAGAAAACGGCAAGCTTATTGCCTGTATCACTGATGGTGATTTGCGACGAATTTTACAAGCTGGCGATGTTGATTTAGAGGCTCCTATTAAAGCATTGGCACACCCTCAGCCAAGAAGCATTGAGCCAAATCACCTAGCAAGTGAAGCCGTACACATGATGGAAACATACAAACTTACAACACTGTTTGTTGTTACTGATCATGGTGAATTACAAGGCATTGTGCATTTACATGACCTTTTACAAGCAGGTGTAGCATGAACAATACTTATCAATTATTCCCAATGAATTTAGCCAAAGACATTCGTATGCTGGTCTTGGATGTGGACGGCGTATTAACAGCCGGGCAAATTTTCCTCACCGATGGCTGCGAACAAATCAAAGCCTTTAATGTGCGTGATGGTCATGGCATCAAATTATTGCAACGTATAGGTATTGAAGTGGCTATTTTAACAGGTCGCACATCCAAAGTTGTTGAGCATCGCGCCCAAGAATTGGGTATCAAACACCTCATTCAAGGCAGCTTGAGAAAAGCGGATGGTATGGTTGCCTTATGCGATAAAAGCGGTATTCAAGCATCCGATTGTGCATATATGGGTGACGATGTGATTGACTTGCCAGCCATGCATGTATGCCGCTTAACCATGGCTCCAACAGATGCTCACCAAAGCCTGAAACACAAGGTCGATTGGGTCTCGGCTTACGGTGGTGGCCATGGTGCTGTGCGCCAAGCTTGTGAAGGACTGATTCTTGCCAACAATGCTTGGGATGATGTGATGGGACAGCCATACGGCGTATCACCACAAGAGAGTGGTTGGTAAACAATCCATGCGTGCATGGCACTGGCGTTACCTAAAGTGGGGCTGTTTGATAGTATCTATTGGCAGCATGTCCATCGCTGCAGGGTTCATGTGGTCGCATAATAATGCAACTACATTACCTAAAGAGACTGCTGACACAGGCGAAGCGGCATCAACGCGTGTAGAAAAGCCTCTCATTGTTGAACGTAAAGACGAGCGTATTATCTGGCGTCTTAAGGCAGAATCTGCCAAACAACATGAAAACACCATGCAGCTCGTAACCCCTGTTCTAGAGTTATTTACAGAAACCAACGAGGTCATCACAGTACATGGAAATCAAGCATGGTTTGAACCACTCAAGCGTAACATTCACTTTAAAGGCAGTGTGAGTGTAACATACCGAGATTGGCTATTGCTTACGAACAGCCTGTATTTTGACAGTACGCACAATGAAGTTATTGTACCAAATACTTTTACTGCCACAGGCCCACATACAATATTCAAAGGGCGTGGTTTAAAAGCCGATCGAAAAACCCAGATATTACATGTTGCACATGATGTATGGGTAAAAGATTCGCAGCCAGAGCGCTTGGGAGGTTTGCCATGAAGATCTTACTAACCTTATGGCTATGCTTGATAGCTAATATCGCATGGGCCGATAATGCAGTAACTATCGAATCTGAACAAATGATCGTAGATCACTTGCACAGTCAGGTAGAGTTTAAAGGCGGTGTACATTTAGTTCGTGGTAACTTCGATTTACGCTGTGATCGTTTGCTTGCCTATTATCAAAACAATGAATTACAACGTGCCAAAGCTTTTGGACGCGTGCGTATGCAGCAAGGGGACAAGCGCGGTGCATCCAAGCAGGCTACGTACAATAAAAAAGACAATATCTTAATACTCATCGGTCAAGCTAGCATCGAAGATAGCGATGGTGTTATTCGTGGTGAAAAAATTATTCACAATATAAAAACCGACCATACACAAGTCATACAAGGCAAGGGTGAACGTGTACGCATGCGTATCGAATCGGAAGACTCTCTGGAGAAAAAACCGTGACCCAGAGTATTCACCATCTTTCAGCAAGCCGCTTATGTAAACGTTATGGTGGAAAAACAGTGGTTCATTCAGTGAGCCTAGATGTTTATTCAGGTGAGTGTGTTGGTGTTCTTGGACCCAATGGTGCTGGAAAAACAACCAGCTTTTACATGGTCTGTGGGCTTGTAGCAGCGGATGAAGGCCAAGTAACCATCAACAATGAAGATATTACTTCACTGCCCATGCATCTGCGTGCCCAGCGTGGCATTGGCTACTTGCCCCAAGAGGCGAGTATTTTTCGTAAATTAACTGT
>JAUZQS010000164.1 GCA_030950875.1 Mariprofundaceae bacterium
GCGAGAAAGTTGAGTGGAAAGGGGGCAGTCGGCGAACACAAAATTCTCATAATCACTTTGAATTTGGCAGGCTTTTATTGTGCCATGTTTATGGGTGCTCTCCAAGTTCAGTTGAATAAGTTCTTTAAGTTTCTGAATATCTTGCCCATATAGGCTTTCTTGGCCTTTCATAAGTTTAAAGCCGTTGTCCCTACTCGGGTTATGGCTAGCTGTTACCATAATGCAACCCGCAGTGTTCAAGTGAAAAACAGAATAATATGCAAGCGGGGTTGGAACCATGCCAAGATCAATGACATCTTTTCCAGCATCATTTAACCCGCGCATGACAGCGGCCTGTAATATTTTCCCCGAAAGTCGAACATCACGAGCCACACTGACGGGGTGGCGGCTGTGCTCAGGTAATAGCGAAGCAAAGGCTTTGCCTAAACGGTAAGCGAGTCTTTCATCAATATCTGTACCCGCCGTACCGCGAATATCATATTCACGGAAGATATGGTGGGGAAAGTTACTGTCTGGAAGATCAGTCATAGTGTGACATTATAGAACAAAACATGGGGCTAGGAGTCTGTCAGGCTTAAACTAATTTACTACGAAAAATCAGATATTGGTCGTTTTTCACCTTGATTTTCGTTAAATAGCTCTGCTATTCGCCTCAATTCAATGCCAAAATCGCCTCAATCCTGCTATTTCTCGCGACAATCATCTAAGTCCGACAGACTCCTAGGATAAAACCTATGCTTGCGATAAGAAAGCCCCCGTTTATGCTGCCGCTATGTCTGGCAATCAACTCAATCAAGCACAATATGAAGCAGTCTATTATCGTGGCGGTCCTATGCTGGTTTTAGCGGGTGCTGGCTCTGGTAAAACACGTGTCATTACCGAGCGGATTGCGGCATTGATTGAACGAGATGTGCCTCATGATGCGATTACTGCGCTGACATTTACCAACAAAGCGGCGAAAGAAATGCGCGAGCGTTTGTTTAAGCGCTTGGGTGATACAGCTAAAACATTACGAATTTGTACGTTTCACGCCTTGGGTCTAGCGATGTTGCGTGAGCATGCGCCTCTTTTGGAACGCAAAAGTAACGTCTCGATTTTTTCTATTTCAGAACAAAAATCTGCGATGCGTTCGGTATTATCTGATATGAAACTGCCCAGTGATGCCGATCAGATAGATCGTTTGTTGGGGCGCGTTTCATTGCTGAAAAATGGTCTGTTGGATGCCGTTGAAAACCAGTTGTCAGTGGTGCGTGAAGCATATGATGCTTTATTAACGCGCATGAATGCGGTGGATTTCGATGATTTGATGATTTTACCAATTCGTTTGCTTTCGGAACATCGTGATGTGCAAGCCTTGTGGCAATCACGCTGTCGTCACCTGTTGGTGGATGAATACCAGGATTCAAGTCGTGTGCAGTATTCATTTATTCACTTGCTAATTGATGCGACTGGGAATTTAACAGTGGTAGGGGATGATGATCAGTCGATTTATGGTTGGCGTGGTGCGGAGGTGAAAAATTTATTTCAGCTTGAGCAGGATTTTCCTACATTGCATACGGTGCGATTGGAAGAAAACTACCGTTCAACCCATTCAATTTTAACGGCTGCAAACACCTTGATTGCCCATAATAGTGAACGTTTGGGGAAAACATTGCGTTCCAATTTAGGGCAAGGAAAAGCTGTACGCATTTGGGAGTCGCCCAACGGTGATGAGGAAGGACATCGTGTTGCAGCCGATATTAAAGCCCGCTATGCGACAGCAGAGGCCAAAGGTTGGGATGATTTTTGTATCTTATACCGTGCTTCATTTTTATCGCGCCCCATTGAAATAGCCTTGCGTGAAGCGAGTATTCCTTATCATGTGACTGGTGGCTTATCTTTTTTTGATAGGACTGAAATTCAGGATACCTTGGCCTATCTGCGTTTGATGGCAAACCCTGCGGATGATTTGGCATTTATGCGTGCTGTTGCAAGACCTCGGCGTGGTGTTGGTGCGAAAGCGCTGGGCTTACTGGGAGAATTTTCCCATCAGCATGAGTGCTCGCTCCTTGAAGCTTGCTTGCATGATGATTTGGAACATCGCTTGAGCCATACCTTGCGTGAGTTTGGTGAAATGGTTACAGGTATTGAACACCTTTTGATTCATGGTGAACCTGATGATGCCTTTGACGCACTGCTTGAACGCACACAGTTGGAAGCTGCGATTCGAGCCGAAGCAGCCGATGAAGATGAAGCAGAACGACGTATGCATAATGTCATGGAATTACGTCGGTGGTGGTTGCGTCACCGAGAAGATGGTGGTGATTTAACAAGTTTCTTACAGCATGTGTTTTTGGCATCGAATAAGGATGATGACGATCCAGAGGGGCAGGTGCGTTTGATGACAGTTCATGCTGCCAAAGGTTTGGAATTTGATCATGTTTATATTATTGGTGTCGAAGATGGACTATTTCCTCATAAAAATGCCTTGGCAGAGAAGCGTTTGGAAGAAGAACGTCGTTTGATGTATGTGGCGATGACACGGGCACGCTACCGTCTGACTATGGCCTATGTGCGTGTTCGTTCACGCTATGGGGTGAAAGAAAAAACCACGCCATCTTTATTTTTAAAAGAGCCTGATCAATCGGTATTGCGTTGGGTGGATAAAGATTTGAATTCTGAAGAGGCAAAAGAAGAGGTGGATGATGCCATGGCGATGTTTAAAGCCATTGCTGAAAAAGCCAAAGAGAAGCGCCTTTAGTGAGTCGAAAGCTGGTTAATTTTTGGCAACTATTCAGCTCACCACTTATTTTCCCGATAGCGGCGTTGAAAAGTGCTCATTTACAGTAGTAAACTCGGCTTTGGCATCCTGCGTCGCTCTACCTCCTCCGTCCATGGAGTCGTCCGCTTTTTCGTCTCGCCTAAAAGCGCCTACTGTTGGTGCCATCAGAAAAATAAGCAGCAATCTGAACAGTTACAGGCTATTTTGTAGTTGTACTGAATAGTTACTTTTAATTTAAAGAAATAATGCCCATTTTCGCAGCTTCAAAAACAGCCTCAGAACGCGACTTAACAGACATTTTACGGTAAATATTACGAATATGAGCACGAATTGTATTGGTAGAAATGCCTAAAGCATCAGCGATTTCATTATAGCGAAAACCCTTTGCAATCATTTCTAAGACTTCATGTTCACGTGGGGTAAGGGAAAAGCTATTATCAACTTTATTTGTGGGCTGATGATGGGTGTTTAGCTTTGCCTTAGCAGGCTTTTTCTTAAAGCGTTTAAGAAGAAAACGTGCTATTTTAGGGCTAATAGCAGTTTCACCGCGCATGAGTGAAAAAACAGCATCGCCAATACCTTCAAGAGCCTGTTCTTTGAGTAAGTAGCCTGTCGCACCAGCTTCCAGGGCATGAACGACATTTTCTTCATCACCACATATTGTAAGAACCATGGCTTCCAAGTCCGGGTATTTAGTAATCGCATAACGGATCACATCAATGCCACAACCATCGGGCAAATTAATGTCAGCAATAAGAATGCTTGGTTTACCAAGCTCTAGGGCAGCCTTTGCCTCGGCACAAGTGGATGCTTCAGCAAACAGGTTAAGGTGAGGCGTTCTTTCAATCAGGCCAACAAGATGTTGGCGTGTTGGCTTCTCATCTTCAAGAAGCAGAACTGAATATGATGGCGTTTCACTCATGCCCCAAACATAACATATATTTAGATTGTATGGGTAGCATGAAGGTGCTGTAAATCTGGACGACATAAAACGCATGTCTTTTACCTGATTATCTGAAAATCAATGGGGTCAGACTCGATTGATTCTCACCAAATCAATGGGGTCAGACTCGATTGATTCTCACTGCTTATATTTTATCCTTTAATACAAGCAACTTACATTAAAATACACGTTAAGCTGCTATCACCTTAAATCAATCGAGACTGACCCCATTGATAATTGATACCATTGATATTTTTTTTCTAAACAAGAAGATGTTTATAAGTTATTCTCTACAAATTCAGACATATAATCTGCTTTATTCAAAGCTTTTTCCACGCATTGCAAATCTTCCTGCACTCTCTGCATATGCTGGCTTAACTGCCTCATAACGCGACGGTGCTGCAATGATAATTGCTTTAAATCATTCTGTATTTCTGGCTTTGCGGAAGATTCCGCTAAATGGACTTGTAATACATCAGAGGCTTGCTCCAACAAGCCTCTACTGTTCACTAAATTCTGCCATTTTTTGCAATCAATATCAGATTTAAGTGTATCAAGCGCATGGCGATACGCCTGTATCGCCATGTCTAAATTATCTTGCATAAGCCATTTGGGGCATCGTTAGCTTTTGCGGAGCCGGTACTCTAGGCGGTACTACATTTGTATGAGCTTGAATTGAAGCCTGACGAACAGGCGATAGACCCTCCCATCCCTCACGCAGCGTTAACACCAACTTCATAACTTCTTCAACTGCATCTGTGGAACAACTACACATACCTTCATTCAAACGGCGCATCATATATGCATAAAGGCTGGCCAAATCATAGGCAACATCACCACCAAGCTCAATATTCAGACTACTTGAAAGCTCAATCAATGCTTCAACAGCACGTCCTGTATGATCAGCTTCTGCTGCAAGATCGCCACCATCAATCGCATGCTCAGCACGCCAAAGCGCTTTATATAGCGCATCATAACTCAATATAACAAGCCCCAACGGACTTGCTGTGTTTACACTATTTCCTCGATATGCCTTATAACCACTCATCACTGCCTCCTTGCTTTTTAATGCTATAGCGCATTCCTCGCACTACTTCTATGACCCTTATATCTATCGCAAAATCACGCTCCAACTAAAGCAAAATATCAAAAAAAAATTGTGATTCATCACAATCAATTAAATCAATGGGGACAGACTCGATTGATTTTCACTGCTTATATTTTATCCATTAATACACGCAACTTACAATAAAATACACCAAAAGCTGCTAACACCTTAAATCACTCGAGCCCGACCCCATTGATAAAAACCTCGGGAATGACAAGCATTTTTAATATGCTTTAGGATATGATCCTTGAATCAATGGGGTCAAAGGAACAAGCAAGGGCGCGGCAGTATTT
>JAUZQS010000165.1 GCA_030950875.1 Mariprofundaceae bacterium
TCTAGCATTCGTTTGCATGACTCACTTGATGGGCGTACTGATAGTTTGAAGCATAATGAGCGTGTTCGTTTGCGTAAGGTTCTGCATGCGCTTAAGCGTGAGAAGGCGTGGGTGATTGAATTACAACCACAGTTGGGACAAGAAGCTTTGACTGAAGCGCTTATAAAGCGCGTTCGTAAGACCCAAGAACAAATCACAGCATTTCTTGTTGTGCGTGGCATATCACCTGCGCGGATTTTTCCTGTTTGGCCAGAAGAAGGAAGTGGGCAGGGCGAATCGACAGGGATTTTGATTCAGGCGGTGAAGTAAGCTTATATTTTTGTTAGTATGCGACCCTTGCCATGTTTGGCATGGCTAATCGCTGTTGGTTCATAGGAAAGAATATGACTGTTCGTACTCGTTTTGCACCGTCTCCGACGGGCATGTTGCACATTGGTGGGGCTCGTACTGCTTTGTTTTCATGGCTTTATGCCCGTCACTTTGGTGGTGAATTTGTGCTTCGTATTGAAGATACGGATAAAGAACGCTCCACCGATGAAGCAACACAAGTCATTCTTGATGGTATGAAATGGCTGGGCTTGGATTGGGATGGCGAGCCTATTTATCAGGGGGCGCGGCAGGCTTTGCATATTGCAGCGGTGAATAAGCTTCTTGCAGAGGGCAAGGCGTACAAATGTTATTGCTCGCGTGAAGATCTCGATCATATGCGTGAGGCACAAAAGCTGGCTGGCACAAAACCGATGTATGATGGTCGCTGCCGTGCGTGCACAGATTTTCCTGAAGACCAACCTTATGTGATTCGTTTTAAGTCAGCCAATGAAGGTGAGACTTGGGTACGAGATATGGTGTTGGGCGATGTATGTTTTCCCAATGCTGAACTGGATGATTTAATCATTATGCGCTCTGATGGCACACCAACATATAACCTTGCAGTGGTCGTGGATGATGCAGATATGGAAATAACGCATGTGGTACGTGGCTCGGATCACTTGAATAATACACCGCGTCAGATTCAGCTTTATGAAGCACTTGATTTATCTGTACCTAAATTTGCACATATTCCATTAATTCACGGCCCTGATGGCGCGAAAATGTCCAAACGTCACGGCTCTGTAGCTATCACCGAATACCGTGAACAAGGCTATTTGCCGGTTGCGATGGTGAATTATTTGGCACGTTTGGGCTGGTCGCATGGTGATGATGAAGTTTTTTCGGTTGAACAGTTAACAGAACTGTTTGATTTAAGCGCTGTTGGGAAAAGTGCATCGCGCTTTGATCAGGCCAAGCTTGATTGGCTGAATGCGCATTGGATAAAGGAGTCCAAGCCTGATGATTTGGTGGCTGAAGTAACACGCTTGTTGGCGGTAGACATTCAAGGTGAGCAGCCAAACTTGGTCGGTGTGATTGCATCCTTGCAAGAGCGCTCGAAAAACCTGATTGAATTGGCAGGTGGTGCCCGCTTCTTCTATGTTGCACCGGTAGCGTATCAGGAAAAGGCAGTGAAAAAGAACTTTAAAGAAGGCACTTGGGCTTTGTTAGAAGCATTTGTTCAACAAGCTGAAGCCTTACCCGAATGGACGGCGGAGTCCGCGCACGCTTTGATTGAAAGTGTTTGTGAAACAGCCGAAGTCAATATGGGCAAACTGGCGCAACCGATTCGTATTTTATTATCAGGAGGGCCTGTTTCGCCGCCGATTGATGTGACGTTGGAGTTATTGGGTTTAGACGAAACGATCAAACGCATTCAGGTGGGTATGGCGGCTTTACGTCAGGGTTAAGCCATTGAGGGGCTTAATTGTATGGTAATATCCTTGCGTGCGAATGAAAGTAAAAAAGTTGGTAACTATTCAGCATGTTTATTGAAACATGCATTGAAGTGTCATGTCGAACGTAGCTGAGACATCTTTTGACGCAATGTCTGAAAGATTCCTCGGCTATGCTCGGAATGACAGAACAAAGGCATCATGCTGAATAGTTACCAAAAATGTTTACTTACAGGCGTAAGCTCGGCTTTGGCATCCTGCATCGCTCTACCTCCTCCATCCATGGAGTCGTGCGCTTTTTTGCCTCGCCTAAAAGCGCCTACTGTTGGTGTCCTTAGAAAAATAAGCAGCAATCTAAACAGTTACAGGCTACGCTATTTTGTAGTTGCACTGAATCGTTGGGTTCAGCAAACATACGCATCAAACATGACTCTCTGAATCTACAATCACTGAACCCTCAACACTCAAGGGTTTTTTCCTCTGTATATTTGCCATAATTTCACTCAACCCTTGCGTTAAGCTCTGCCGATCGAGTTTTAGCATCACTTCCACAAATTTATCTTGGTGAGCAGCGTCAATTTCATCCACAGGTGTGGCTGTTAGCGCAACAATGGGGATATCATCAAATTCCTCACGTGCTCTTACCCAATCAGTCAGCTCATAGCCATTCATATTGGGCATTTCCAAGTCCGTCAAAATCAAGTCAGGAAGGCTTTCTTCTAATATTTTACATGCCTCAAGCCCATCTTTTGCAACCCATGCCTCATAACCCAAGGTATCAAAAATTGGCATCACTAAGTTTCTAAAAAATGCGGCATCTTCAACAAATAATATTTTCTGACGCAAGGTTTTATCATCCGTCGTCGATAATGTTGACGATGTGCGTGCAAACCAATTTACGTCGGCCTTTTTCACCACTTCAAAGACATCAATCACTTCCGTTGCTATACCATCAATCACCGATGTGCCTAAAAACAATGCATTCTCAGAGCGTTTTTTAATTTCTAACGGTGTTTCAAGAATATCTTCCACTTGCTCGACTTGCAAACACATGCGTTGACGCCCATCCGATAAGATTAAACCATATACATCACCACTGGATGCCCGCTCCTCAGCTTCAATCAAATCGCCCCAACGAATGACTGTAATCACATCGCCACGGTATTGTAACACCTCTGAAACACCCGAATATTCAATACGCTCAGCAGGAAAAAGCTCCAAACGTTCAATCAGTGCCATCGGAATAGCAAAGCGTTGTTCGCCTTGAGAAAAGACCAATGTATGCTGTAACTCATTCTGACCAATACTCGTTTCATCATCTTCTTCAGCCTGACGCATGGCTTCCACCTCTGGCGATAAGCGCATCAAATTAGCCAACTCATTACAATCAAAAATTGGAATCACAATACCATCGCCCAAAATGCTGCAACCACCATAAAATCCCAGATGTTGGAAATGCACACCCAGCGGTTTCACAACGATTTCTTCCGCACCATGAATTTGATCAACCAACACACCAAAATTTCTATCGCCTAAATCAACGACCACAATCGAGCCTTTATTTTCGTTTGCATCACTTAATTTCAATGTCTCTTTCAGGCGCATAATCGGCAAAAGTTTGCCGCGCAAACGGAAAAATGGTTGCCCACCAATAATCTGCCACTCATCTGAATCTTTGGGCGCACTCAACAACTCTTTAATACTCATTTGAGGAATCGCAAAACGTTGCCCTTCACAACGAACAATCATCGCATTGATGATGGCCAAGGTGAGTGGGATACGGATACGCAGCGTTGTAC
>JAUZQS010000166.1 GCA_030950875.1 Mariprofundaceae bacterium
GATTGGTATGCAGCGCAATTGGATTGGTAAATCCTCTGGCGCAGAAGTTTCGTTCAAAGTGGAAAACTCTGATGAAGTGTTGGATATTTTCACCACGCGCCCTGACACTTTGATGGGTGTGACCTATATGGCAGTGGCAGCGGGGCATCCGTTAGCCATCAAAGCTGCGGAAAATAATGCTGAATTAGCTGTTTTCTTAAAAGAATGTGCCACGATTTCAACCAAAGAAGCCGATATAGCGACCATGGAAAAGAAGGGTATGGCATTGGGAATCAATGCAATTCATCCGATTACAGGCGAAACTCTACCTGTATGGGTGGCGAACTTTGTGTTGATGGGCTACGGCACAGGTGCGGTGATGAGTGTGCCTGCACATGACCAACGTGATTTTGAGTTTTCTCGAAAGTATGGGATTTCGATAAAACCAGTGATAATCCCTGCTAAATATGAGAACGAGGATTTTGCTACAATAGAGATGTCTAGTCCAAGTGTGGGTTTTGGCTCAGATCATAGGTGGCCGATTTTACAATCAGAATCCGATAGTAATATTGCCATTACATGGGATCATTGGGACTCTCAACATGGAGAACAAGGTTTGCTTGTTAATTCTGGTGAGTTTAACGGCTTACCTTCAAAACAAGCGGCAACGGATATTACAGCTTGGCTAAAAGAAAATAATAAAGGCGAAGAAAAAATTCAATACCGTTTGAGAGATTGGTTGGTTTCTCGTCAGCGTTATTGGGGTGCGCCGATTCCAGTCATTCATTGTGATGATTGTGGGGCCGTGGCCGTTCCTGAAAAAGATTTGCCGGTGGTATTGCCTGAAGACTTGCAGCCTACAGGTGGCTCATCGCCCTTGGCTGAGTGTGAAGCGTTTTTAAATGTGGATTGCCCAGCATGTGGTAAGCCCGCGCAGCGTGAAGCTGATACTTTTGACACGTTCATGGAGTCATCTTGGTATATGAACCGTTATATTTCAGCCCGCAGTGAAACGGCAATGGTTGAAGCGAGTGATATGCAGCGTTGGGCTCCTGTGGATCAATATATTGGTGGCGTAGAACACGCGGTACTGCATTTGTTGTATGCACGTTTTTATCATAAATTGATGCGTGATATGGGTTTGTTTGATGGCAAAAAGGTGGCTAATGAGCCATTTAAGAATCTTTTAACACAGGGAATGGTGTTATTGGATGGCACAAAAATGTCCAAATCCAAAGGCAACACGGTTGATCCGGATGCAATTATTAAGCGATTCGGTTGTGATACGGCACGTTTATTCACCCTGTTTGCCGCGCCACCTGAGAAGGATTTGGAGTGGGAAGATTCAGGCGTGGAGGGAGCACACCGTTTCTTGAGCCGTGTGTGGCGTTTGTTTGAAAAGTTGAATGTCGAAGTTGCTGGTGAAGATGATGAAAAGTCTGTGAAAGATTTGCGCCGTGTTATTCATGTTACGATTGAGAAGGTGACCCGTGCCTTTGAGCATGGCTTTGCATTCAATGTTGCGATTGCTGCACAAATGGAGTTGACGAATGCATTGCAGGCATTTGAAATGAAGGGTAAAGTGGAAAAAGCTGCTTTTGTAGAAGGTTTGCAGGCACTGGTGAAAATGTTAAGTCCTTTCGTGCCGCATTTTGCCTGTGAGTGTGGTGAACAGTTGGGCTTTGATAAAGCCGCAGTGATCATGGCTTGGCCAGAAGTGGATGCTGCAGCATTGGTGCAAGATGAGGTTGTCTTGGTGGTACAGGTACAAGGCAAAAAACGTGGTGAAATTATGGTTTCTAAGGATGTTGATCAGGATACAGCATTGAGGTTGGCTCAAGCCGACAGTGCTGTTGCAAAATGGCTTGAAGGTATGACTGTTGTAAAAGTGATTTTGGTGAAAGGTCGTTTGCTTAATATTGTGGTGCGTCCATCATGAGAGGTTTATTTGCAGTCTTGATGCTTGTGCTGGGCTTAAGTGCATGTGGTTATCACTTGGTCGGACAAGGTGATAGTTCAGGTGTGATTTCCAAAGATGTTACGCAAGTGGTACTTGTGGCGGCGGATCAGAGAGGGAAACTATTTTCGGTATTTCGAAAAAAACTAGCGAGATCGTATGATGTACCCATTGTGCGTGCAAGTGAGGCGATGCCTGATGCGGTTGAAATACGCATGGAAAACATGGCTGAAACAATGACTGCATCAGCATTTGATAGTTCTGGTATTGCCAATCAATATAGAGTCAGTATTTCAGGCGTCTTGCGAGTGGTGCAATCAGGCAAAGAATTATGGGTTTCGGAAGCCATTAGTGTTTCAGGTGATGTATTTGCGACAGGTGGAACAGTTGCTATTGAGGCTCAAAAGGAACGTGTGTTACAGGACTTGCGTGATGAATGGGTACAAAAAGCCTTGGGTCGTTTGCGTTCAGGGTTTTAATGGGAACTGTTCAACTTCTCCCCACTCTTTGTTTTATGCAAAGGCAGCTATATGAACGATTGTGCATGTGCAGGTCGTTGTAGATGAAAATATCGCCAGCGCAGCTATCAAAGCTTGAGCACCGTTGTTACTATCTAAGTGGTGAAGACCGTGATGCTCTTAATGAAGCTGCCGATGCTCTGTTAGCAGCCGGTGATGCACAGGCAGTGCGCTTACGCTTGGATGTGTCTGAATTGACACGTTTTGAAGAAGAAAGTCGTAATCAGGGATTGTTTGGAAGTACTGTATGTTATGCCTTGGTGCGTAATGCGGAGTCGGCGACGCCCAAACAAACAGAATATTTATTAAAACTAGCTTCATCGGTTGAAGCATCCAATAGGCTGATTATTTGCGCACCTGAAATAGCCTGGAAAAAAGCGCTGCATAAAAAGATGCAGGCATTATCTAATGTTGCACACTGTGAGTTTAAACAGCCCGATGTACGTGCATTTCAGCAATGGCTGCAAGAAGAAGTGCAAAAAACGTCTTTAAAAGTGGATGAGAATGCCTTGCCAGTGGTTGCTGAGCAGCTTTGTGGTATGCGCTTGGCTGCAAGACAGTGGATTGAACGTTTGAGGCTCTACGATGGTGGTGAAGGACTGAAATTGAGCGTATCGGTAATGACAACCTTGCTCGGTGAGCGTGCACCTGATGATTTGGATGTGTGGGTGCATGCTGTGGCTATGAAG
>JAUZQS010000167.1 GCA_030950875.1 Mariprofundaceae bacterium
GTGATCCGGTCACATCTGCCAGTCCTCCTGTTTTTGCCAATGGTGATGCTTCTGAAACGATGAAAACGATATGAAGTCCGGACATGTTCCCTCCTGAATGTGGGGAGGCTATCACAAGATGAGAAATATCTGAATTCAGGAGTGACTTCAAATACTATTGCTTAATTTCTGATGCGATTGATTTGGCGTAGAAGTAAGTAAATGTGACGCATCCGGTCATCTCTGCGTAGTATTTGGCCATGGCGACTAGTATTGTACTTGTGTTAAGCAGTTTCGTGGTGTTGGCTGCCGCGTGGTTTTGGCGTAAACAGCGGCGATTTCATATTGCAGCAATGATTTTCTTGATGTTTTTTGATATGATGTTTCCGGTTTATTTGTATCTAACCCATGATTGGCCTAAACGGTTAATTGATGATGGTGAGATATTTTCCTCTTTGATCTGGACTCATTTGATGTTGGTGATGGTGCTCTATGCCTTATATGTGTTGCAGGTATTGGCAGGGCGAGCGATGTTGCGGCATCGTGTAGGGGAGCAACATCAGCATCATCGCAGTGAACATAAAAAACAATTTATGGGTATCGTGCTTGTACGTTTGCTGGTATTTGCATCGGGTTGGTTGTTGTTGGTGCCGGGAAATTAGAGAGGGGAAATATGTCCAATATCGATGGTGAAAAGATGCGTGATACTGGCGTGTGGAAGCGTTTGATGCGTAATTATACATTGGCTATGGTGACGGGGCTAGCTGTGCTGATCTATGTGATGCCGCAACTGGGGAGCGATGCTTCAAGGCCAATGATGGCTGCTACATTGCTTGGTGGCCTGCTTATTTTTAGTGGCGGATTTGGCATGGTTGTGACACTCTTTTTTCATTTCCTAAACAAAAAGTAACCACCCAGCACCCTACCCAAAAATGACTGTAACTGCTCAGGTTGCGGCAATTGATCTGTCCATTCGTGTTACCTAACCGCGCTAGGACAACCTCCTAGAAAGGGGTTATTTTGACGTTTTCGGCGTGTTCACTTCCAATATCACACCAGAGGGTAAAAGTTCGACAGCTTGCATACGCTGGGATAAACGGGCGCTTATCTTGGATAAAGCGGCGTTTTCCGGAGCATTGGGATCAAACATAAAGTGGGTTACGCTGGCAGTTTTTTTGATAAAGGTGTCTTCATCCTGTAGTAGGCTTTGTGGCGGCAATGGAAGTACATCGCGTTTGGTAACCAACATGGTGCGAGCAGGCCATTGGCTGGCCATGATGAAATCAACTTGGTGGTTGCTGGCAATGCGCGCAGCTACAGCAAGCAAGTTATCGCTACCAGCTTTGAGTTTTAACTGGCTGATGGTGCGATAATGCTTGTCGGCTGAGGTGAATATGCTGGTGAAAATGATGATGAGTAGAATAACCAGACCGCGCTGACCAATGATGCTCTGAATGCCGGTTTTGCGATGTACTGCAATGAGCATGGGTAGCCCAAGGAACAGAGTGCATGTGAGGACAATGAGTGCCCAAGAGTGGTCAGGTTGAAAAATGCCAATCAGGCTGGCGATAACCAGTATGGAACTTAACAGTTCAATATTGCGTTGGTATATATAAGTGATGATTACAAAGCCGAGTAAGCTGGCCATAATGACACCAAAACCGATTGGTGGTGTGGCTTGTAAAATCGGTGATCCGGTGAGGATGGCTCCCAAATTGGCAAGCGGACTACTGCTGGTTTCCAGTCCAGGCCAGCCCCATCGAACAAAGAGCAATAAGGCGGTGCTGATGCCTAGTCCAATAAGCAGATTGCGGCGTTTGTCTGCGCTTATTTGTGCGGTGATGTCATGGTTGAATGCATGATGATCGTTTTGCTTGGGCAGCCACTGCAGGCATAATGCAAGCGGAAGAGCCAAGCCCATGGGGTGCAGGCTGACAGCAAATGCACTCATTAAAATCAGCATAAAGAGGGATGCGGACATGGTACGAATAGTGCGTTGTAGGTAGTAGTTCATCCAGTAGGCGGTAGCAAAGCAGAACAGCAGGAATACGCCCGGAGAAATGGAATCGGTTTGCATGATAGCGATGGGGGATATGAGTAGTAAGGCTGTGGCAATCGTGCCAGTTTCGGGGCTATCATAGTCTTCTGACCAACGGTAGAACATGAGGGCAGTGGCAAGCAGCATGAACAAGGTGAATACTTTTGCTGCAGGCAGGCTACCTGCCCAATGCAGATCCAAGAAGATGAACATGATGGCGCGCAAATCGGGAAATCCAAATAATGGAGTGGCATTGGCAACATGGTCAATAATAGACCAATTGATCAATAGTGCGCGAGCAGCACCTTCATCAATGCCGAATGCATCATAACGAAAAAGCGCCATGTATACGAATGCCAAACAGCATAAGGCAAATAGACCGACATGACGTGGTTCAATAGCGTGGATGATTTTGGACAGCATGTTTTTCTCTCTTTGTTGTGATTTTGAATATCGGCAGGATAAACATTCGTTCCTAAGGGGCAAGCTGCAATGCTGGGGGCAAGCTGTTGATTTGCGAGAATTAGGGGTGTGGAAAGAACAATATGGCCAGAATTTATTGATTTTCCGTAGCTCTTAAATAACAAAATGATGGATTCTATCATTTTGTTATTCGTAACTCTTGAATAACAGAATCGTAAGTGCTTGATTTTGTTATTCTCAGATTGGATGCCGCATAGCGGGGGGAGGCGCTACTCAGCACCCCACCCAAAAATGACTGTAATTGCTCAGAGCGTCCCTGATTTGTTCAAGTTCAAAGATAAAATACGTAGTGTGCTCCTGCACTTGAGTGTTTTTGGCGCACAAATAGTTCGTGGCAGGGTTGGCATCA
>JAUZQS010000168.1 GCA_030950875.1 Mariprofundaceae bacterium
AACTTTGCTATTTTTGATTTTTGTCAGAACTTTGAGTTTTTTAATGAGAATCCAGATGGCTTGAAAACCAAGTCTGTGAAAAGTCTCACCCAGCAAACCTTTGAAGCTAAGCTTGAAATCGCACTGATGATTCGTGAGCAAGCAGATAGTAGCGATGAACAAAGAGAGCTGGCAGAAGGTTATGTAAAGGAGCTGCATAAGGCCGTGGCTAGTTTAAACCAAGACCGCTTTGTGGTGAAAGCCAAGCTACGTTATGTGATTGAGTATAGTGATATAAAATGCTGGGCGAATTTATCCAAGGGAGACATGTTGGACATCAATACGCATTTATCAGCCTTGGTATTGCCTCATAAAGAAGATGATGAGATGGCACGCCGCTTTGATGTGCTTGTATTACGTTTTCAGTTGGCTTTGCTTACCCATGCTTACAGCACCGATAGTTATATCAATAAGATAAGTCGTGTTGGCAAAGACTTGTTGAAAAAACAAAATATTCCTGCGGTGGCATTGCAGGCTGATATGCTTCATGAGATTCAAACTGAGGACTTTTGGAAGTGTGTGAATGTGAACAGCTTGGATGATGTGCGGCTTTCATTGCGTGATTTGATGAAGTATTTGGATAAAGAAAGTCAGGTGAATATCACTACGAATTTTGAAGATACCATTGATATGGATGGGGTGCATGAGCCTGATGTGATTGGTACACATACTGAACTGCAAGGCTATCGTGACCGTGTGGAATCGTATGTGCGAAATCATAAAGACCATGTGGTGATTCAGAAGTTAAAGCGGAATCAAGCGATTACTGAATTGGATTTGCAATCATTGGAAAGTATTTTGTTTGATGGTGAGAAGATTGGCTCCAAACAAGATTATATCAGCACCTTTGGCGACAAACCTTTGGGTGAGTTTATTCGTGGTATTGTTGGCTTGGATAAATCTGCTGTGCAAGATGCTTTTGCTGGGTTTATTCAGGCCGGCAATTTGCGTGCTGACCAAATCACCTTTATCAACAATATCATCGAATATCTGACCACCAATGGGGTGATAGATAAAACCTTGCTCTTCCAGTCACCCTTTACATTTGTTCATCAGGATGGTTTGTTGGGTGTATTTGATGATGCCGATGTGAATAAGGTAGTCCAGTTGATTGATCGTGTAAATGGGAATGCTTTGGTATGCAGCGCATGAACGCATTACATACTAACTTATGCTTAAAGAGGTATTTATTATGTGCGGCTTTGTAGCCATCCTTGGCAAGCAGAAATCAGTAGGCGAACTTCATCGCATGGCGCAAGCTGTGGCAATGCGTGGGCCTGATGATTCAGGTGAATATACCGAAAAATATTTTGCTGCGGTGCATCATCGCCTTGCCATTATTGGTGCTGATGCACGTGGTCACCAGCCCATGTGCATTGATGATGTTATCACCGTTTTCAATGGCTGTATTTATAACTATCACGCCCTGCGCTCACGCTTGGAGCAAGATGGCGTACGCTTTCAATCGGATAGCGATACCGAAGTACTGCCGCATTTGTATCGCCGTTTTGGCACAGCAATGTTTGCCATGCTGCAAGGCATGTTTTCGATGGTCTTGTGGGACAAACGCGAACAACAATGTTTGATTGGGCGCGACGCCTTTGGTGAAAAACCTTTGTTTGTATGCGAGCAAGGTGGGCGTATTGGCTTTTCTTCACTGTTATCAGGCTTTGAAAAAGGCGATTGGTCACTATCCCCTGATTTACATGCGGTGCATGATGTTTTGGTTAATATGCGTGTCGAAGCACCTGCCACCATGTACCAAGAAGTAGCGCAATTACCTGCGGGCTGTTATGCCATTGCGCGTGCTGGCGAAGCGATTGCTATTCGCCGTTATCATTTCCTGCCCGAAGCCGATCAGCCACTCGATATATCACCCAGTGAAATACAAAGCGAGGTCAAAACACTGCTAGAAGATGCTTTCACGATGCGCTTGGTATCTGATAAGCCATTGGGGGTATTTTTATCAGGTGGCGTGGATTCTTCATTGATTGCAGGCATCTTAGCCCAAAAGGTAGACCATCCCTTACATACATTTTCAGTAAAATTCTCTGGCGGAACAGCCGATTATGATGAAAGCACCTTTGCCCAAACCGTTGCCGACCATTTGGGCACAAACCACCAGACACTTGAAGTCTCCGCCAATGCCCATGACTGCTTAAATAAACTTGCCTTGGCATTTGATCAGCCCGTCACAAATAGCGCGGCTTTGCCGATGTACCTTATCAGTCAGGCAGCAAAACCCTATGTTGATGTGGCATTATCGGGTGTCGGCGGTGATGAATTATTTGGAGGTTATCCACGCTACTTAGGCATGGCATGGCAGCAAAAATTGCGCCATCTGCCAGCTCGAAACATGGCGCTCGCATGCCTGCAAAAATTTGGTGATAGTGATTCTAGCCGCAATATCCGTGGTCGCGCGCGACGTTTCTTGCAAGGCTTAAATTTAAATCCTGATCAAGCTTATCAACAATGGATGCAAACCACCCAAAGCACATGGACAGAGATGTTCACACAGCCTTTACCCAATCACCACCAGCAATCGTGGCAAAGTGCTGCTGGCACATACGGTGGTTTGGCAGGGCTTTTACAACGTTATGGCGCTGTTAATGGTGCAATGGCATATGATGTGCTGACGTACTTAAACGATGATTTATTGGCAATGGGCGACCGCATGAGCATGGCACATGGCCTGGAATTACGCGCACCTTTTCTCGACACACGCCTTTTGGCCTTGATGACAACCTTAGATACATCGTGGAAGCTCAAAGGCATGCCTTGGCAGGAGCATTTGAAGGTCATGCTAAAGTCGATTGCCACAGATTATGTTCCATATGATATGGTTCATCGTCCTAAACAGGGTTTTATGGCGCCCATCAAGCATTGGTTGCGTAGTGATTTGGCGCAAGATGTGGAGAATCTCATCTCATCCAATCCTTTGGGCGGTTTGGTACGACGAGAATTTATACGTGAGCAATGGCATCGCCACCAACACGGTGAAGATCGCTCGGATATACTGTGGGGACTATTACTTATGAATCGCTGGATGGAGCAACGGGGGTGGAAGTTTTGAACTTAAAAGGCTTACGCGTACTTGTCGTTAGCGATGTTTCTGCTCAAACTGTCCATGGCGGCGCTGAACGTATGTTGCACCACCATATTCGTGCCCTACATGATGCAGGAGCCGATGTTAGTGTGTTAACACGCCAGCCCACAGCCGATGCAAATATTCTTATCAAACT
>JAUZQS010000169.1 GCA_030950875.1 Mariprofundaceae bacterium
TCATGGTCGGCCACATCAAAACCTGCCCCCACTTTCAGCATTGAAATAAATGCTGATTTCGGAAGTTGTAAATGACTGTTGGCAACAAAAATCATATTGATTTTACGGCGATCCGCAGCACGAAAAAGAATCTCTTTGATAGCAACAGGGCAGGCATCGGCATCTACCCATATGTTCATGTTTGTTTAGCCAAGAGATTCACAAGGGATGCTTTTAGGTTACGTGTGTAAACATCTTCATTTCTTTTGTCGAAAAGAAACGAAGCAAAGAAAACGACCCTATATATCTGCATTATCCTGCGCTTTGACTTATAAAATGGGCGAGTGTTACTTCGCTGATCCATTTTTATAAGCCAAGACTTCGGTGCAGGTATAACAGGGGAAAACACTAATACACACAAATTAAATCTGCTCGCGGGTTTTATGAAATGTAATATCAGGCCACTGTTCGATGGTATAATTTAGCTTCCACATGCTTGGTGCTAAATAGGTTAAGCAGCCATCACCATCCTCCGCCAAATTAGCATCAAAGGAGCGTCTGAATTCAGCAAGTTTTTTATCATCTTCGCAGGTAATCCAGCGAGCTATCTGGAAATCTGTGGAGACATAAGCTGCATCGACTTTATATTCTGTTTTAAGTCTCTCAACGGTCACATCAAACTGCAATACACCCACGGCACCCAAGATATAATCGCCGCCAAGATTGGTTTTGAAAACCTGCACAGCACCTTCTTCAGAGAGTTGTACCAAGCCTTTATGCAACTGTTTGCGTTTCATGGGGTCATTGAGGCGAATACGGCGAAATAATTCAGGTGCAAAGTTTGGTACGCCAGTAAATTTCAATGGCTCTTTGGTGGTGAATGTATCACCAATACGAATCGTGCCGTGGTTATGAATGCCGATAATATCACCCGCATAAGCTTCTTCGACATGAGAGCGATCCTGTGCCATGAAAATTGTTGCATTGGGGATTTTAACATCTTTACCCAAACGGTGATGGCGTACGGTCATGCCTTTTTGAAACTGGCCTGAACAAATGCGAAAAAATGCAATACGATCTCGGTGGGCAGGATCCATATTGGCTTGGATTTTAAAACAAAAAGCTGAGAAGTCTTTTTCACTGGGGTCAACGATGCGACTTTCAGATTGGCGTGGCTTAGGAGCTGGGGCAAACTCAACAAAGGCATTTAAGAGTTCGCGCACACCGAAATTATTGATGGCAGAACCAAAGAAAACAGGGGTCTGACTGCCTTTTAAAAATTCATCCATATCAAAGGGGTTGGCAGCACCTTCAAGAAGTTCAATATCATTGCGTAATTCCTCGGCCTGCATGCCAATGAGTTCATCAAGCTTAGGATCATCAAGTGATTCAATAACAATGCCATCATCATGGCTGTCACTACCTGTTTTAAATATAAGTAACTGCTTTTTATAAAGGTTGTAAACACCTTTAAATGCTTTGCCCATGCCGATAGGCCATGAAAGAGGAGCGCACTCAATTTGAAGTTTATCTTCAATTTCAGATAATAAATCCAGTGGCTCTTGACCTTCACGGTCCATTTTATTGATAAAGGTAATAATCGGTGTGTTACGCATGCGACACACTTCCATGAGCTTTTGCGTTTGCGTTTCTACACCTTTGGCCGAATCAATGACCATCATTGCGGAATCTACAGCGGTAAGTACCCGATACGTATCTTCTGAGAAATCTTGGTGACCAGGTGTATCAAGTAAATTAATATCGTATTCAGTGCCATTGACGCGGTAGTTGAATTTCATTACCGATGAAGCAACAGAAATACCACGTTCTTGCTCAATCTTCATCCAGTCGGATGTGGCATGACGGCTGGTTTTACGTGATTTTACTGCGCCAGCCATTTGAATAGCACCACCAAAGAGCAGCAGTTTTTCGGTGAGGGTAGTTTTACCCGCATCGGGATGACTGATGATACCAAAGGTGCGACGTTTCTCGATGTGTTCTAATAAGCTCATAATATCCTCGTAACCTTTGAAATCGGCGCGAAGTGTAACGTTGATAGCACTTGAAAAGTAGGTTTTATATGCCTACAAAATAAGTATAGGCAGTATGAACTGCCGTATTTCAAGTTAGATAGGAGGTTCTATGACTTTACGACCATGGACTCCTTGGCAAGACCTTGAAAATTTACAGCATCAGCTTAGCGATATGATTGGCGATGTGCGTTTGCCAGTTATGGATGCACGTGAAGGTACATGGATGCCGCGTGTGGATGTGCGCGAAAGCGATGATGCTTTGTTGGTTCAAGCAGAGTTGCCAGGGGTTCAGAAAAAAGATGTTACATTGGAAGTTAAAGATGGTGTTTTAACACTGTCGGGTGAACGTAACTATGAGAAAAATGTGAAGGAAGAGCATGTACATCGCGTAGAACGTGTGTATGGACATTTCTCACGTAGCTTTAATTTGCCGCGCAATGTGAATGCGGAAAAGGTCGATGCACATATGAAAGATGGTATTTTGTATGTACGTTTACCAAAGTTGGAAAGCGCGAAACCCAAAGCCATTGCGATTCATTGATTTGAATCGTTGAAGATCGCACACCCCGTGCGATTGAGGGAGCTGCATAGCGGCTCTTTTTTTTATCTTACAATGAAGGTAACTATTCAGCACAACATAAAATAGTCTGTAGCTGTTCAGGTTGCCTCTGATTTTTCAGAGGTCAAGGCGAAAAGGCGGAACTTACGCCTGTAAGTGAGTACTTTTTAACGCAGACATCGGGAAAATCAGGGGTGAGCTGAATAGTTACCAATGAAGATGGCTTTACCCTTAAGCATAAGCGGCTACAGTATGCCTATATTTTTTATTAGAAGGGGTGAAATATGGCTTTGGTAGCATCAATTCATGTGGATTTAGGCTGGGATATGCCAGATGTGACATTAAATGACGCAGATGGAAAGGCACATACCTTGAATGATTGTATGGGCGAGAATGGTTTGGTGGTAGCATTTACATGCAATCATTGCCCGTATGCGATTGCTGTTTGGCCGCGTTTGGTGCGTCATGCCAAAACATTGCGTGAGCAAGGTATTAATATGGTCGCGATTAATCCAAATATTCATCCTGACTTTCCAGAAGATTCTGTGCCTGCCATGCAAGAAAAATTAGCGGAATGGGGTATTGATTTTCCTTATTTGGCGGATGAAACACAAGAGGTGGCGAAGGCATTTGAAGCGCAATGTACACCTGATTTATACATGTTTGATAAAAAATATAAGCTTTATTACCACGGTCGCATTGATGATTATTGGAAAGATGAAACAAAAGTAACTGCAGAAGAGTTATTGCCAGCCGCACTGGCTTTGGCAGCAGGCGAAGCCTCTCCAAAAGTACAACATCCGACCATCGGTTGCTCGATTAAATGGAAGGATTGATTTGTTGTTGAATAGCCTCGGCTAACTGCTCAATCGTAAAAGGTTTGGAAAGTGTATGATGACCTATTGGTAAAGAGTGGCGACCATCAAGCGCCTTATCTTTATCGTAGCCTGTGGTGAAAAGTATGGGCATATCACCTTGAATGTTGTGAATATGGTTGCCTGCTTCGGCACCCCCCATAACAGGCATCATTATATCCATAAATACGAGGCGAATATCGGCTTGGTATTTTTCAAACGCCTGTATTGCCTCTAGTCCATTGCTTGCTTGAAGCGTTTTATAACCCAATACTTCCAATACTTCAGCATTGGATTGGCGCAGAGCTTCATCATCATCGACAATAAGAATCAGTTCACCTTGCCCTTGTTCGGGGGATGACGTTTTCTGTTGATTGGCGTTTGAATTTTGTTTCTGTTGTACAGGAAGGTAGATTGAAAATCTTGTGCCTTTGCCCAAACTACTTTGTACATCCATAAAACCTTCATGACTTTGTATCGCGCCGTAACACATTGCCAAGCCCAAACCCGTACCTTTACCAACATCTTTGGTGGTGAAAAAAGGTTCAAAAACATGTTTGAGTTTTGAATCTTCAATACCCAAACCATTATCGCTAATGCTTAAGCGGATATAATCGCTATGTGTCATCTCTGGGTGGGCAGATTTTAACGCGTCATCGTATGGAACATGTTCCAACTGCACTTGAATGGTTGGATTGGTGACATCTAAAAGAGCATCCCGTGCATTGTTAATCAGATTCATAATGACTTGTTGTAACTGTGTCGTATTACCTTTGATGTATAAAGGTTCGCGGATGAAGTTTTTTTCAAGCTTGATGGTTTCAGGGATGGCAAGTTCAGCTAATTTATATGCTTCGACAAAAAAAGGTGTGGCATTAAATCGTTTTAGTTCAACATTGTCCTTGCGAGCAAACGTTAATAACTGCTGAATCATATCTGAGGCATAAAACACAAGCTGTTCAATATTTTCCATCTTTTTTTGCATATCGGGGTTATCTTTACTAGCTCGTTTGGCCATAAATAAATTAGCATTAATGCCTGATAGCATATTGTTGAAATCATGGGCAATACCACCGACCAGTATACCAATCGACTCCATTTTTTGTGCCTGTTGAAATTGTTGCTCTTTGTTTTCTAAAGCAATGTTGGTTGCTTTATGGTCTTGGCTTTCAGTGGTTAATTCAGCAGTTCGATCGTGTACTTGCTGTTTAAGATTTTTATTTGCCAAAGAAATATACTTTTTAGCTTGGGCAAGCTTTTTATTGGCTTGATTGAGTTCAAAGTGATCTCTTTCGCGAATACCTGCAAAGATGCCTGCAACAAGGGTGTAAAATAAAAAACTTGTTAAAAATATCTCCAATTCCTCTAGTTTGTAAGCGATGCTTATAAAACCAAATTCACTTAGGACGCCGATGCTGACGCCGATGCTTAAATAAGCCGCAACCCAGTACCAACCTTTATAAAGACCAACTGTAAAAAATGCCAGAAATGGAAAAATAGCGACCCAATAAATACCACAGTTAGCATAACCACCAAAGATGATAAGGCTTTGAAAAACGATGATGCCAGAACATAGAATGATGACTTCAAGTGCACGTATGGAGAAAACTTTATAAAAGCAGCATGAGAGCAGCATAGGCACAAAAAGCAGTGCCATGACAAATTGTATGTTGGCCAAGTGTTGGAAGTCGTACAGCGTGTTAAATATCGCGAAAGCAAGCAGCATCGGAATGGCTGTTAAGACAATAAGCTTTAGTAAGTGCTCTTGATTCGCTGTCTGTAGAGCAAATTTTTTATCACCAACAAGTAGTTTCCAGTGCTTTTTCGAGGCCACGTT
>JAUZQS010000017.1 GCA_030950875.1 Mariprofundaceae bacterium
TATTAATATTCACTTCAATAGCTTGGGTCAAGCGATTATCAGGGGAAAACTCTTCAAGATAAATCGCCGTCATCACGCCAATAGGCACAGCCACAGCCATGGTAATCAACAGGGTTAGTATTGAGCCGACTGCAGCAGCCAATACACCTGCTGTCTCAGCCATTTTTGAATCACCATGGGTGAAGAAAAGGCTGTTGAAACGGAGCTCAATTTCACCATCTGCTATCATTTGATCAACATGAGGGCGGTATTTGCTTTTCAAACCGTTCCCATCATGCCCTTTGATATATTGATCCACACGGTAACTGGCAAGCACCCATGTGCGCTCAGTTGTGCCAAGCAACTCAGGGTGTTTTAAAAGTTTTTGTGGCAACGTGCGAAGGTATGACCGGCTAACCAAATAACGGTAATTGCGCGTAATTGCTTTGTTATAATTTTCTTTGATATCGGCATTATAACTAATGGGCACTTGGATGTAGGCTTGCTCAAATGCGGGTAGTGATTTGCCAATAATATCGACAAAGAAAAATGCCAAGAATGATAATGCAAAAGCAATCGCAGCCATGCCGTAGTATTTAAAGCGCCGATCAGCACGATGACGACGTTGTAGTCGTTTGTTGTATTCCATGCTATGGCTCATTTATTCATACCTCTGACGGAATTTTCGTATCACAATGGTTGAAACAATGTTTAATATGAGTGTAACGGCCAGCAATACCAAGCCCAGAGCAAAAGCCGCCAAGGTGAAGGCGGAGTCAAACTCTTGATCACCTGTTAAAGCCTCGACAATCTTTACGGTTACGGTTGTCATACCTTCAAGCGGGTTGGCGGTAAGGTTTGGACGTAGACCAGCCGCCATCACTACAATCATTGTTTCACCAATGGCGCGTGATGCACCAAGCAAAAAGGCTGCGATAATACCAGGTAGTGCGGCAGGCAAAACAATATGACGGATGGTTTCAGAATGTGTGGTTCCCAGTGCCAACGAAGCATCGCGCATAGGCTGTGGGACGGCACGAATCACATCATCGGATAGCGATGAAATGAATGGGATAATCATGATGCCCATGATAATACCAGGGGTCAGCGCATTGGTGTAATCAGCATGTAAGCCTATAGCATTGGCAGCTTCTACAACCAGCGGACTGATGGTGATGGCAGCAAAGAAGCCATAAACAACGGTAGGGATGCCTGCGAGTATTTCTAATAATGGTTTGAGGCGATTGCGCCATGCATGGCTGGCATATTCAGACATGTAAATAGCCGCGAATAGCCCAATAGGAACAGCGACGCACATGGCAATCGCGGTAATCATGAATGTGCCCGCAAAGATAGGAACAGAACCAAATTCAGGCACGGCTGCTTCATCCCCGCGCCCAGCACCAATTAGAAATGCTGAATCAGGATTCCAAACTGTGCCTGTAATAAAGTCCCAAAAAGATATAATATGGAAGAAACGAATAGATTCAAAAATAACTGAAAAAACGATGCCAAGGGTGGTTAAAATTGAAATCATGGCAGCAATAAAGAGCAAGATTGTCATGGCTTTCTCAACAGGTTGGCGAGCCCGAAAATCATGATTGAGATGTTTTAATGCAAGCAATAAGCTGATGCCGCCGAGTGTAAATGCTGTGCCTAAAATCATGATGCCAGGCACTTGTAGCAAGCCAAACATGGATAACAATGAGCAAATAACACCGACAATTAAGGCAGGGCTAGCGAATTTAATGACCGCATACCAGCCATAAAAGCCAGGGCGGGAATGTAGGAAGCCATGTTTCTTTTCAAGATTATTGGCTTTTTGGCGTGCAAACAAAAATACCATCAAGGATAAAGGAAGCAAGCCTGTAGCAAACCAGAAGAAAATGTCAGCAGTGGTCATAAAAGCTTGAACTCCATGGATGTTTTATTTTGTGAAACGTTTTATTCTTTTGCAGCATTCTAAGTTATGGCTCTTGTCATAAAAAGCAGTAACTATTCAGCTACAGAATACTCTTTAGATATGCGAAACAATCTAAGTTAGGCAATAAAAAAGGCTGGAGCAGCATTGCTCCAGCCTTTTTGTTTGGTAGTGAAACGATTTAGTGTTTCTTTTTAAAATCGGCAGCAGTGAGGTTGGTCAAATGCTTCAAGTTTGAACGGTAGTGCTGGCGTTCTGCTTTTGGCAATGCGATCAAGCCGATTTCAGTACATTCGCCTTCATCACCAACCATTTGTTCAGACATAAACAAGTTTGCGTATGCCATCATGCCTTTGACTTTGCCAATATGAGACTTCTTGATGTAGAAGTATAAAGAACGAGCCAATGGGTAGGTATGACCAGAAATAGTCGTAGGTGTTGGAGCGACGCCATCAATCGTTGCAGCTGCAATACTGTCGCTATTTTCTTCTAAATAGCTATAACCGAAGATGCCCAATGCTGCTGTGTCACGCGCAAGCTTTTGAACGATTAGGTTATCATTTTCACCTGATGGGATGTAAACGCCATCTTGACGAACATTATGAAACTTCTTGTATTTCTTATTTTTCTTTTTGTCAGCTTTATACAATTTTGTGTAAGCATCGATATGTTTGGTCAAATGCTTAAGAATCATATCTTCAAATGCATCACGGGTACCAGAAGATGCTGGTGGGCCATAAATGCGGATTGCACGGTGTGGCAATTTAGGGTTAATTTCATTCCAGAAATGGTAAGGGTTCGCAACCAAATGCGAACCATCTTTGCTTGGAACTTCAGCGGCAACAGCCAACATCAAGTCTTTACGAGAAAAGTTGATTGCAGCGGTTTTCTTTGATTGTGCGATAGCAATGCCATCATAACCAACAACCATTTCTGTGATGTCTTTTACGCCATTCTTTTGGCATTTGCTAAACTCTTTGGCTTTCATGCGACGTGATGCATTGGTAAAGTCAGGTGTCTTCAAACCAGCACCCGCACAAAACAACTTCATGCCGCCGCCAGAACCAGTTGACTCTACAACGGGAGACTTGAATTTTGTTGTGTTGCCCAAAGCTTCAGCGGTATAACTAGAGAATGGGTAAACAGTCGATGAGCCGACGATCTGAATGTGGTCGCGAGCTTCTGCCGCGCCAATATTGATACAAGACGCTGCAATTGCAGCAAGCATGATCATATTCTTTTTCATGTATTGAACTCCTTTGTTCATGATTGTTGGGTAACATAAATATACTCTGTGACACGGGCATGACATGGTGTGTAATTAAACTATATTTCAGTATTATGAAGGGTGATCATTTTCGGAATAAAAAAAAGCCCGCGACATGCGCAGGCTTCTTTTATCTTCAACGAGGAGTTACACACTTTTCAACTGTGGTATAACATTGTATAGGGTCATTATGACAAGCTTATGACAGCGTTATAATAAATCGAATGCGTAATTATTCAGCATGCTCACAAGACGTCTAATTTAGCTTTAAAAAACGTCATTCCCAAGTGCTTGTATTGGGACTCCATGATGAAATCGTGATTATCAATAGTCCGTTGAATAGTTGCCAAACACACATTATTAGAAATCCTCTTGATGGGCTTGAGATGGCAAAAAAAATAGCCCGCACAAGGCGGGCTATTTTAACAATCAACTGTAGTTGAGTGGTTTAGAATTTAACCTGTGAATAAAGGCCAAACTGAGTTTTCTTTTCTGTGTTTCCTGGTTTATTTTTAACGTTGGTTAATTTGGTGCCATCATAAACCAAAGAGAACGTTACATTCTTGCGTGGGAAGTATTCTAGACCTACTACCTGACGAACTTTATTTGCTGGATTAGCACTGTTACCAGAAAGCTTGTCTTTGGTTCTTTCATAGCGAGCAAATGCACCTA
>JAUZQS010000170.1 GCA_030950875.1 Mariprofundaceae bacterium
ACAGACTCCTAACATCGCCAAAGTAGCATAAGTGAGGTTAAATAAGGTCAATGAAGAACAACTCTTTCAAAAATCTTCAACTGATACGCGCATTCATACTTGGGCTATCTTAGTCCCAACGAATATGAAAGTATCCAGCAAACGCTGCCGCAAGCAGTATAACCCTTTTTGATGCCTACTAATTTACTGAACCACAACAGGGATACTGTAAGCATTGATAAATAAACAGAGACTTCTTATCAGCTAGAATTTATCGTTGCTTATATTATGGAGGATACTGAATGCGCATATTGAGACGGCAGTTACTTTCTTTATTAGAAGAAGCCAGAGTTCAACATGGCTTAGAGATTCCTCCTCAACGTTTACAAGCAGCGCTCATTCATCTCACCATGCGGTTGCTGCCACACCCTGCATTTGAATTTGGAAAAAAACGCACCGCATTGATTGCCAAAACCCTAAGCCATGGTGCTATACATCGGCATTTAATCCTTATTCGTTGCCCTGATCAGGCATTTTATCTTGATGCCATTAAGGGTTATTTATTACGCAAAAATATTCTGCCTATCGGTCAACAAACCATGGTCGCTGCGATGCAATGTGATGATCAAATCTGCGATATTCAATTGCGTCAACCCGACCATCATTCCGAACAAAACTTTATGTTTATCGCACTGCATCTATCAGCAACATTAACCCCTAATTGCAAACAATTGGCGCACGATATTCATGCAGTCTTACGCTCTGTTGAGCTCTCGGTTGCCGACTTTAAACCCATGACTCAAAGTATCGAAAACATCATTCAACATATTAAGGGGGATGCTCCACAAGATGCTGAATTATTAGCATGGATGAATGAAGGTCGTTATTTGCTTTTCGGCATGCAATGCTTTGATGCTACGGGTGGAAATAAACGCTTAGGACTGATGCGTGACCTACACACTTTAGCACAGGTGACGCCTGATCTACATCAGGATATTCAAGCCTTACCTACCCCCAAACAAGCAGGCTTAACATGGGTTCACCTTAAAAGTAGTCAACACCATTTGTACAGTGCTGTCCGTGTCGATATTGTGCGTATTTGCTGGGAAAATTCCGCCAATAAACTGGAATATGCCATTATTCTTGGCCATTTCTCACGCAGTGCACGGCACGCCAATGCCAGTCAAGCACCCTTTTTAAAGCAGCAATGGCAAAAGCTTAGTAATATTAACTTACTCCAACATTCAGCCTTTTATCGCCGTGAAATACGCACCCTCTTTGATCGCATGCCTAAGAGCCTTCTAGCGTCAGTCGAACCAGAATTATGGTTCTCACCGCTAAGGCAAGTCGTCGATTTAACCGTTCCAACACATATAGTAACCAGTTATTTATCACCACGGCACGGTAATATTAAATATTTATTCATCGCCATGCATAGCCTACGTTATGGCCCGAATGTCATGTCCAATATTGATAAGCGCATCAAGGAACTCAAGCTTAGCATTCATAATCAGCATAGCTTTGGTGTTGGGCCTTACCGCATCATTATTACAGCAATCCAAAGTGATGCAGGCTACCCGACTGCCCATCAAATCAAAAAACACATCAACCCATGTATTATTTTTTGGAAAGATCATGCCCGTCACACCATTTTAAGTCAGGCTGAACGACTGGATATCCCTCACGCATTGCATGAGTTAGAACAACTACCAGCTCTTTATCAAGATCTGTTTCCAGCCCAACAGTTTCTTCGCCACTATCAAATACGTGAGCAAATAGCTCAACACCATCAAACAATGGTTCAAATTAGTTTATCCGTAGATATTTTGAACATTCAGGTGCTCTCACGTCATGCCAAACCACTCGGTGAAATCATTGATATCATTCAGGCCTTTAATTTACTCGCTATGCAAGAATCTGCTGTGGAATTTGGCAGCAACGAGCAAGCCATTCACATCAGCTGTATTCGTTGTGAAGTTCCTACAGGACTACATCCTGAAGCGGTATCTCGCTTACAGCATGCACTTGAGCAAGTCTTAAACCATCAAGCTGATCACGATCCCATCAATGCCCTACTGATTTCTGCAGGTCTGGATATTGAGCACATCGCCGTACTCATTACCTTGCGCAATCATCTTATACAGCTCGTTCCCGAAGCGGCACCAACCCCATTGTCGCATATGCTAAAAACCCAACCCAAGGCTGCAGCAGCGGTGTATCATATGTTTGAGGCTATTCATCGCCCAGCTATGCCCTTTAGCTACCAAGCACAGTCCAAAGTCAGTTTCGATAAGGCCATGAGTGACGTTGCCAACCTAACCGATGACCGATGGCTACGTGCCTTATCGGCATTGGTTGATGCCAGCTTACGTACCAATGCCTATGTCCGAGAAGTAGGTGAACCACTGGCCATTAAAATTAACCCACAAAAGCTGGATTTTGCACCACGCCCACGCCCATACCGCGAAATATTTGTTCATGGCGTACATGTCGAAGGCGTACACCTGCGTGGCGGGCCTATTTCCCGTGGTGGTATCAGGCACTCCGATCGTTATGCCGATTTCCGAACCGAAGTTTTGGAATTAATGAGCACACAAATTGTTAAAAATGGTCAGATTGTACCTACAGGTGCTAAGGGCGGTTTTGTGGTGCGTGACCATGCAAACCTCCAAGACCCCGACTTCATTCTCAACCAATACAAACAATTTATTCGCAGCCTATTAAACCTTACCGATAACCTTGTTCACCAAGAATGTATCCCACCTGATGGGATGTATATTGCCGATGATGACCATGATGACCCATATTTGGTTGTTGCTGCCGATAAGGGCACGGCGCGTTTTTCAGATGATGCCAATGACGAAGCACGTTTGGCCTGTTTCTGGCTTGATGATGCCTTTGCCAGTGGTGGAAAATTTGGTTATGACCATAAGGTATTTGGCATTACAGCCAAAGGTGCATGGACATGTGCGTTTCAACATCTTCAAGGTCTTGAAAAAGATGCTTATCAAGATGTTATATCCACGATTGCCATTGGTGATATGGGCGGCGATGTATTTGGCAATGGCATGCTTATTAACCCAAATATTCACTTGCTTGGTGCATTCAATCATCGCCATATATTTCTTGATCCAAACCCCAGCAACAAAGCGGCTCTCGAACGCCAACGCTTATTTGATGCGGTGAAAGGCTGGGATGCTTATAATGAACAGCTTATCAGTGCTGGTGGCGGGGTGTTTGAGCGCGCTAGCAAATATATTGAATTATCGGTTGAAGTACGAGAAATCCTAGCCGTTGAGGCAACGCACTTATCAGGTGAAGCACTGATTAAAGCCATGTTAATGGCACCTGTTGCGTTGCTCTACAATGGCGGTATTGGCACATATGTTAAAGCCAGCAAAGAAAGTCACGCCGATGTCTGTGATCCTGCCAATAATGCCGTGCGTGTCGATGCAAAAGATTTGCGCTGCCAAGTCGTCTGTGAGGGTGGTAACCTTGGCTTCACACAACGTGCACGCATCGAATATGCTGCACAGGGCGGACTCATTAATACCGATGCCATCGATAATGCTGCAGGTGTCAACATGTCCGACCGCGAGGTTAATTTAAAGATTCTTTTCGCTGCTACTAAGGCTTCAAGCATTGATATCACGAAGCGCAATCACTTGCTAAAACGTATGGGCGAAGAAGTGGCTGAACAATGTTTAAATGATAATGATATGCAAGCCAAGGCACTGACTGTCGCACAAAATGATGTGCGTGAGCATCCCCCTCGCTTATTGCGCTTGCGCGACACCTTACTTAACGAAGAGCGTTTGGATCGGCGTATTGATCCTGGACTGCATGACATAGAAAGCTTAAGCCTGCGCCCACAAATTGCTGTATTACTAGGGCATGAAAAAAATCGTATCCATGAGCTTTTGGATCAAGAAAAATTTGATACTTGGAGCAATTTCTCCGATGCTATATTGGAAAACTATTTTCCATCTGCCATTCGTCAGAAGTTTCATAATGCTATTCACCAACACCCACTCAGAGCAGATATCAGCCATACCCAAATAGCCAATCATATTATCAATCATATGGGGCTGATGAGCATCCATCATCTACAGTCATTGCTTGATGCACCCATATCACATATTTGCGAAGCATTGATGACTGCAGAAGCATTGATGGATATTCCAGAGCTTCAAAAAGCACTATCTAACGCTCAAATACCCGATCATATCATGCAACAAGCTCAACATGATATTCAAGAATACATGCTTCATTTCGCAGAAGAATTACTGCGTTTATTTGATATGCAAAGCTGGGATCAAACATGGTTCAAACAGCAGCAACAAGGCATGCGGCGCTTTCGCAAATCACTGCCCGCTCAAGGTGTGGGAGGCAATGAAAATAGTCGCTTTTTATCCTTGCTAAAATCAGCGAGGCAAGTTGGCCTTGAACTGGACGATGCCACACACCTAGCATCACTGCCTGAACTAGCACAAATGGCCATTGCCACCTATTTGAGTAGCAATCTTTCTCTACCGCTAAGCCGTTGCCTACATGCCATGCAATCAACATTGCATTTGCTTCCCTTTACAGCACTTGAAACACCCATGCGATCCTCTGAATGGGGCAGTGAAGATGCCCACCCACTACGTCGCGAGTGGCTCAATCGGCTGACTATACTAAAAGCCCGTGCCGCGAAGCAGTTGTTACAAAAAACAACGCAGAACTTTCTAAAAACAGGCGAAGCATGCTGGTCTCAACATAAAAACTGGGATAAAATTCAACAATTCAGCATGGAAAGTCTGCAGCAAGGTGAAGAAAACGGCTCATCCAACGAGCAGCGCCGCATGCGTCTCATGCTCGCCTTTACCCAACTTGAAGCGATCATTGAAGGTGTCTAAAGCCATGCTTGCGCAATCCACTTTTGACCATCCTAGCAAAGTGGGTGAGACTACCTCCATGCGCCCCGCCATTGCCCATATTCACCTGCAAAATCTTTTGCATAACTACCAGCTTTTACGCCAGCGGGCTGAACATGCCCAAATCATGGCTGTGGTGAAAGCCGATGCCTATGGTCATGGTCTAAAATGCATTTCACAAATACTGCAACAAGCAGGCTGCGACTATTTTGCAGTCACCGATGCCGCCGAAGGGGCTCAATTGCGTCGCTACCTTGGTGAAAAAGCTCATATTATCCTGCTTTCAGGTTTGTTTGAAAGTATTGAGGCATCCGTATGCGAAACACATCGCCTCACCCCAGTAGTTACCGATGAAAAACACATTCGATGGTTACACAACCAAGGCTTCACAGGAAAAGTATGGTTAAAAGTTGATACTGGCATGCAACGTTTGGGAGCCGAGAACCCTGAAGAAATCATTCAATCATGCCATCAACATCACATTGCATTGGCTGGCATCATGTCTCACCTTGCCTGTGCTGATACACCTGAACATCCATTAAATAGCCTACAAGCCGATGCTTTCTACCAGTTACATCAAGACATCGCGCCTCACTTACCCGCATCACTGCTAAACAGTGCTGGGCTCATTGCTCTACCCCAACATAAGCACGATATGATTCGCCCAGGCATTGCCCTTTATGGCGCAGAACCTATCCCCCATGAGCCCATGGGATTAAAGCCTGTCATGCAGTTATCAGGACAAGTGATGCAAATTCGTCATGTCGAACAAGGCAGCACCTTATCCTACGGAGCCAGTTACACCGCTAAAAAAGATATGACCATTGCATTAATATCTTTGGGTTATGGCGATGGCCTACCACGCGCCCTTTCCAATCAAGGTTATGCAGAATTTCAAGGCCAACACCTGCCCATCGTCGGACGCATTTGCATGGATTACTGCTTGCTCGACGTTACAAACAAGACTGTCAATATCGATGATGCTGTTACCTTTTGGGGAGAAACACTTTCTCCAAACACTGTTGCAAATTTACTGGATACCATTCCTTATACGTTAATGACTGGCATCAACCAACGCGTGCACCGTATCCCCATCTATCCCAAAACACGGGCTGATGGAGCATCGGGGTGATCTCATGGCTTGAAGCCATTGGCATGCGTGTTGAGCGTGTGTGCTTACAAACAGGGATTTATCCCATGCTACTGCTTCAAGTCATTCAACGCTTATACCGCCCACCATGGTTCTTTTCGCACATTCTCAGCCAATGTGAAAAAGTGGGTGTGCAGTCACTACCCGTCGTTTTACTCACCGCCGTATTCACGGGTATGGTGCTGGCCTTACAATCGTGGGTCGGCTTTCATCGTTTCGGTGCAGAAAGTATGGTATCTACCGTGGTTTCTTTATCGATGGTTCGTGAGTTAGGCCCTGTACTGGTTGGTTTGATGGTTGCAGGACGTGTCGGCGCATCCTTTGCAGCAGAGCTTGGAACCATGCGTGTATCCGAACAAATTGATGCCTTATGGACGCTCTCCACTGACCCATTACGCTACCTTGTCATACCACGCATCATCGCGGTTACACTGATGATGCCGCTGTTGGTTATTCTTGCCGATGCCATTGGTATTTTTGGTGGTTATTTGGTCAGCACGATTGTTTTAGATCAAAACCCTCAAGTATATATCGAACGTGCGACGCTCTTTTTGGAGTTACAAGATCTCTATTCTGGTTTACTCAAAGCCTTGGTGTTTGGCGGCATTATCGGACTGGTTGGTTGCACGGAAGGCTACTACTGCAAAGGCGGCGCACAAGGTGTTGGTCAAGCCACTACCCGTGCTGTCGTACTTAGTGCCATGAGCATTCTAATCTCAGATTACTTCCTCACCATATGGATTTTCCAATGAGCGGCTTCTCATGAGTGATGCGCAAATTCAAGTCTGTCATTTAAACAAACAGTTTGATGGCAAAGTCATCCTAAATGATGTGAATTTAAAGGTCATGCCTGGAGAATCTCATATTGTGATTGGCCTATCTGGCTCAGGGAAAAGTGTCTTGCTCAAATGTATCCTTGGTTTATTACAAGCTGACTCAGGCCAGGTTTTGGTAGATGGTGAAGATTGGAATTGTTTAAATCAGACTGAACAGCTCAAACGCATGCGTTGTATCGGCATGGTGTTTCAAGGTGCAGCCCTGTTTGATTCATTACCTGTTTGGGAAAATGTTTCTTTTGTATTACGGCAGCAAGGCATGCAGAAAAAAGAAGCCCGTGAACGCGCCGAAGAAGTCTTAGAAAAAGTCGGATTATCCAATATCTGTGATAAAATGCCTGCCGAGCTTTCTGGAGGCATGGCGAAACGTGTCGGTTTGGCACGCGCCATCTGTCATCGTCCCAAGATTATTTTTTACGATGAACCTTTATCAGGGCTCGACCCTGTTATGTCCGATGTGATTACCCATCTCATGCGACAGTTACATGAAGAAATGCAGGTTACATCATTAACCATTGCCCATAACATGAAATTGGTTCGTGATTTTGGCGACCAAGTAAGTATGCTGTATCAAGGTCGTATTCACCTGCAAACCCCTGCATCTGAGCTAGACTTACAGGATGACCCCATTTTCCGTCAATTTATCGAAGGTCGAGCCAATGGCCCTCTGGACATCAATAATCAACACAGGCAAGGGAGCCTATAAATGAATGCACAAGCAAGACTCGGAGCCTTTGTCCTTATTTCCCTGATTATTCTAGGCTTACTTAGCAGTCGCATTGGTCGTTTTCAATGGTTCGAACAGCAAGGCAGCATGATTGAGACTCTCTTACAAGATGCTGCAGGTATTGCAGTGCAATCACCCGTGCTGATGGCGGGTGTAAAAGTTGGGGTCGTCCATGCTATTGATTTGGAAGATCACCAAGCATTGGTACATATGCTTATTTTACCAGCCATTAAACTTCCCGCTTCAACCCAAGCCCATATCGCAGGTGGCGGCTTGGTTGGCGAAAAATATATTGCCCTTAGTGCCACAGCTGGTGATAAACAGCCGCTGAAAAACAAACGTATCCCATCCGAGCAACAAGCGGGCTTGGAAAGCATTTTAAATGGCGCATCCTCAGTCACCGATGAGCTACAAAAAATCATTAAAAAAGCCACCCATATTACCGATATTGTCAGTGCCATGCTGGATGAAAACAGACAAGATATTCGCAACACTGCTCAGGGTTTTGGTGATACAGGCAAAGAGCTTTCAGGTTTATTGAAAAAACATCGCCATGATCTTGATCATCTACTTAAAACCTTGCCTGATGCAGCCCAAGCTGGGGAGAGTTTCTTCACCGAAAGTACGCTGTCCATGAAAGATTTTCATGAACTGATTATTGATAACCGTGAGAACCTTTATCGCAGCCTATTTGAGCTACGCAAAACATCTGAAAATCTTGAAGCCTTTTCCGATGATATCCGTCGCAATCCTTGGAAACTTATGAGTGAGAAACCTGAAATCAAAGCCTCACGTCACGCCCAACAAGACAAAATGGAAGAAATGCTACTCACAACAGGGCAAGGAGTAAGATCTGCGCACCCTTAGTTTTGTTTTATTATTTTGCCTAATGTGTTCAACTGCATGGGCGAAAAGTTATGAGCAAAAGGCAAGAGCCTTTGAACAGCAAGGGCAATGGACACAAGCACGGCGCGCATGGCAATCAACATTAATACAAGAGCCAAAAAACCTTGATGCCCGTTATCATTTGGCACAACTTTTAGAAAAATCAGGCCACCCTTCCGATGCTGAAAGTTTGTATAAGAAAAACATGCAAATCGGACGCCACCTCAATACAACCGTCGCACTCGCCGAGCTCTATATTAAACAAAAAGAGCCTTTGAAGGCTATCAAGCTACTCAAGAAAGCTACAAAGATTTTTCGCAATGAGGCTGTCCCATGGTATTTATTGGCTGAACTATCCCTGCAAACCAACGATAGCACTCAAGCCCAATATTATTTCCAGAAATCTCTCAAGGCTGACCCGCTAAATGGCTTTGCCCACCTGCGTTATGCCCAGTTTTTATCTATAAAAAAACAGCATAAGCAAGCCCTCAACCATGCCAAAAAGGCATTGCGCCTACAAAAAGAATGTGCTCAATGTTGGAGAATATATGGTGATATTTTGCAAGCAGCAAATAAACCACAAAATGCGCTCAAAGCCTATCAACATAGCCTTGCTATTCAGCCCAGTAGCGACACACGGCAACATTTTATTTATCTTTTACAGCAACTTGGTGAGCACCAACGCGCTAAACGTATGCAGCAAGCCCTTGATGCGTGGAAGAAAAATAATCCATAGTAAAAAAGAAGCTAATCTTTTTGAGCCTTCTTAGATTGACATTGTACGTAAAGCGTAATACCATCACCTTGTGATTCAATCATTCGCTAATAAGCAAACTGCTGCTATTTTTATTGGTCGCCGAGTCAAGGGCTTACCTGGA
>JAUZQS010000171.1 GCA_030950875.1 Mariprofundaceae bacterium
CTTGCTGAACGACTGGGTCAAACAGAAGCAACATTATGTTGGAGTAGTGAAGGAAAAAAAGAAGTATTCGTACTTTCTGAAAATAACCTTGATGCCACTTTACAACAAATGCTCAGCATCGTATCAAAACGTTTTGGAACAGATCTCATTACTGCTGTTGGTCACCGCATCGTACATGGTGGTGAGAAGTTCATTAAGCCAACGCTGCTGAATACCAGCATCCTTGATGAAATCGCATCCATATCACACTTGGCACCACTGCATAACCCAGCCAACCTGTCAGGGGTGCGTGCTGCCATGAAACTTTTTCCACGGCTACCGCATATTGCTGTTTTTGACACAGCTTTTCACCATGCTATGCCATCACATGCTTATATGTATGCCGTGCCTTACCAATGGTACCGTGAATACGGGGTGCGACGCTATGGTTTTCATGGCACCAGTCATCACTACGTGGCACAAGCAGCAGCAGATATACTTGGATATAAGCTGAACGACTGCCAGCTTATCACAGTTCACCTTGGCAATGGCTGTAGCGCCACTGCGGTGAAGAATGGTGTCGGTGTAGATACCACTATGGGCATGACGCCTTTGGAAGGTTTGGTGATGGGTACCCGCAGCGGTGATGTAGACCCTGGCATGCATGATTATATCACCAAACAATCAGGGGATAGCTTGGAGGCAGTGACTGCCAGCTTAAATTCCAAGTCAGGATTACTGGGTTTATCTGAAAAAAGTAATGATATGCGCACATTACTAGCAGCCAGTGAAGCCGGAGAAGAAAAGCCTCAACTTGCCATTAATCTTTTCTGTTACCGTCTGGCTAAAGCTATAGCAGCACTTACTGTGGCATTGGAACGTCTAGATGGGCTTGTATTTACGGGTGGTATCGGTGAGAACGCTGACACAATTCGAGAAAAAACATGTCTGCAACTAACATCGATTGGCATTAAATTAGATACACAAAAGAACCAGCAACATGGACATTTATCAAACGGATATATCAGTCAATCAGGGGCAAAAACTCCTGTCTTGGTCATTGCAACCGATGAGGAATGGATGATTGCTAAATATGTAGCCAGTACATTGCATAACAGGAGTAACAACGCATGAGCCGTGTTTTTTTTCTAACTTCCAGTGGTTCCGGTGCAGGTTTAACAACGGTTGCGCTAGGAATGGTACGCGCACTTGATCAGCAAGGTTTTCGTACAGGCTTTTGTAAACCTGTAGCGCAATTACATGCTGGGGATCAGGGCCTAGAGCGCTCTACTCAATTGGTAACACATATTGCTAATATAAAAGCCCCTGTGCCAATTAGTTTACGCAGAGCTGAGTCACTACTTGGTTCAGGTAAGCTTGGTTTACTCATGGAAGAAGTGGTTGCCTTATACCGACAAATCGCACGCCATAAAGATGTGGTAATCATTGAGGGCTTGGTTGCTGATGGGCACGCTGGTTATGCAACACGCTTAAATGCTGCAATAGCTCAGGCATTGGATGCAGAGGTCATTCTCATTGCCCAGCCTGAAACCGATATGGATGAATATATAGGCATTGCATCTGGTGCATTTTCAGATGCCAATGATAGCACGCTGACTGGAATTATTATTAACAAAGTTACGAATGACTCTGAGGAGAAAGTAACCCCATCCGAGCCTATATCGTCAAACAAGTCTGATAAAGAGAGTCCACAACAAATTTGCCCATATCAGAAACTAGCCGATAAGCATGCGCTACATTTGATAGCCTGTATCCCCCGATGTGATGCATTAATGGCACCCCGCACATCTGATATTGTACAACATATTGGCGCAGAAATATTACATCCCGGAGAACTACAGAGACGGGTACTCAATATTTCATTATGTGCCCGCACATTAGCCAACATCCATAGTATTTATAAACCACATTCGCTATTGATTATACCTGGGGATCGAGATGATATTTTTGTGGCCGCATGCATGTCGGCAATGAACGGCGTGCCTCTGGCAGGCATCATATTGACAGGTGGCTTAAAACCAAGTGACAACGTTATGGCGTTATGCTCCCAAGCAATGCAACTCGGTGTTCCTATATTAACGGTGAAATCGAACTCTTATCAAACAGCTACTGACATTGCGAAAATTCCTGCTGAAATCGGTATTGATGACTTTGATTTGATTGATCAGGCCATGGAGCATGTATCCGCATGCCTTGATACCGATTGGCTAAAACAACGTTGTGCCAGAGACCGCAAACCACGCTTATCCCCAGCTGCATTTCGTTACCAACTGATTCAATTAGCCACTCAAAGGAAACGGGTTATTGTCCTTCCTGAAGGTGAGGAACCTCGAACAATCATGGCCGCTCACCAGTGTCAGCAACGTGGTATCGCCCAATGTATTCTGCTCGGAGATTCTGCTAAAATTCATCAGTTCGCATCGACACAAGGCATTAGTCTGGATGAAAGCATCAATATTATTGATCCTTCACTTATTCGCGATCGTTATATTGAGCCGATGGTGGCATTGCGTCAGCACAAAGGCTTAACGCGCCAAGTGGC
>JAUZQS010000172.1 GCA_030950875.1 Mariprofundaceae bacterium
ATCAGCGGTGCAATGGCAATAAAATCTTTGCGTTTAAGCTCATCAATCATCGGATGATCCATCGGATAACCTTTTGGCGCACGTTTCAAGCTATCCCCACCCATCTGAAAGGCTTTGTTAAAACCTGCATCATGCATGGCACCGTTCCAACGTGTGGGATGGGCATCAATATAAGTCCGAATCTTTTTCAAGGTATCGCTATCGGGATGCCAGATACCCGCTCCGGCAAATACTTCATGGGCTTCAATATGCAAATAAAAGCCTGGCGCATGCACATCTTTACCCCGCTCATGGCGAAACTGAATACCAATATTGGTTTTGTATGGTTGTTTATTTTTGCCAAACCGCACATCGCGATACACCCGCATCAATGAGCCACCGACTTTTTTATCCACAGCCACAAAGTGCGGTGCAAAGCGTGCCAGTTCAGGCTGCATAGCACGGATAAAATCCAAAGCAGGCTCACGTACCATCACTTCATACTCATCTTTATGTTCATTGAACCAATCGCGATTATTATTTTCGCCCAAGCGACTCAAAAACGTGAAGGTATCTTCGTTAAAATAGCCATTCATCGTAAGCCTCTCATTTATTTCACCGCCGTTGCAATCCATGTTGTGCCTTGAAGCCGTAGGGATTCACCCTCCTTCAACGTATCTGCAGTTTGAATGACATCATTGATATATGCTGCTCGTGTTGCTGTATCCAGTTGATTGACCAAAGCCATGACTGGTGCAGCCAAATCGGATATGGCCTCCCAATATGCTCGTCCATCTTCTACTTCCAATACATCAATCACCATCTCTTCTAATTTAATATCTGAAAAACCTGCCGCAGCAATGGTATCATGCAAATAATCTGGATTGGCAAAGGCAAAAATACCTGGCGCTTTAGGCTCTCTGACAGGCATGTCCATATATCGACTCAACACCTTAAGAAGAATACCAACAAATGGATTTCGTTCTACTTCTACCCAGCAAGCTAAGCTGATTCGTGCCTGTGGGCGCAACACCTTATATACACTTGCAAGACACTTATCTGGATTGGGCATAAACATTAACCCCCAACGCATCGTCATTGCATCAAATGTCTCAACAGGAAAATCTAACAACTCCGCATCCATCACACGAAACTTGATGTTTTTTAATTCTTGTCGCATCGCTTTTTCACGGGCAACTTCAAGCATAGGCTCAGCCAAATCAATACCAATCACGCCGCCTTTAGCACCAACAATATGCGCCGCAGATATGGAGGGCTCACCTGTACCCGAAGCAATATCAAGAAGCTGAAACCCTGGTGCAGCTCCCACCATCTCTAGCATACGTTGACTCACTGGAGCAGATCCTTTTCTAAGCAAGTCATCACGCCGCCGCCAACCTTCGGCGGCAGCTGACCAATGGCTACGTTCACGTTCCTTTACAGTATCTTGTTTCATTGACGCACGCCTTCAATAGAAAAGTATAGCTCTACATTTTCTGCTGCCGCACCCAGCATGGATGATTTCAACATCTTATAATCAGACAAATGCAAGGTGGTACGCGCTTCAAAACCTCGGCGATAACCACCCCAAGGATCATTGCCCGTACCAATTTGTGTCACATCTAGTTGGATAATTTTGCTAATACCACGCAGTGTAAATTTGCCTGTCATGATGCCTTTGCCATCACCCAAATCTTTATATGATGTGCTCACGAATGTTGCTTTAGGAAATGTTGCAACATCAAAAAAATCAGCACTGCGTAAATGTTTATCACGCTCGGCATGGTTGGTATCTAAGCTACGAACATCAATCTCTGCACGCACACTATTATTGCTTGGGTTGGCCTGATCATAGGTAAAGCTACCATTGAATTTTTTAAAGCTGCCAAGCAACCAACTATAACCCAGATGTTTTACTTTAAATTGAATAAAAGCGTGTTGTCCCTTGATGTCAAAAGCATAGTTCTCCGCAGCCTGTGCTGTTGCGGTAAAACCTAGTGTCACTATCAGTATACCTATAATATATTTCAGTTTCATTTCTTATTCTCTCCTTTTATTTCTGGTTGATACCAAGCATCCGTAATAACGTTCTATCTTTGTCCAAAAAGTGATGTTTCAAAGCTGCTCCTGCATGTGCTGCGGCCAACGCCATCACTGTCCAAGCTGTCCAGCGGTGAATCACACCAACCAAGTCTGCTTCGGCTTTATCAAAGCTCAGCAGTGCAGGCATGCTAAACCAACCAAACACATCAATACCCACGCCTTCGGCTGTCGGAATAAAATATCCACTCACCAAAAGAATCAACAACAATACATAATGCAAGCGATGAACAGCTAAAGCCACAACCTTTTCCCATGCTTCGCCCATCAATGCTGGGCGAGCATTTAGAAGCCGCCAAACAAATCGAAACACCAGCATCAATAACAGTAATATGCCCAATGATTTATGAATATTCGGTGCATCATGGTACCAAGCATCATAATAATTCAGCTCGACCATCCATACACCCAGTGCAAACATGCCAAAGATTATCAATGCCATTAGCCAGTGAATAATGATCGACACCCAGCCATAAGCATGGTCGCTATTTTTAAGCATTATTTTTTATGCGTGCCATCACAAAATGGTAAGTTCCCTGATTCTCGGCAACCACAAACATAAACAGTTTCATCTTTATCATAGCGAACAACCATCGGCACAGCATGGTGGTTATCAGGAATATCTTTATGCGAACCATCACAAAAAGGCGGTGTCTTCGTTAACCCACACAGGCAATAACATTTTGTATCACCTCGCTTCACTTCTACAACAAAGGGCTCTTTCTGCCATGGCTTGTTTTCAGCTTCACTCATACAGACCTCCTATTTCGATCATGTGACTCATTAAAGTCTAACATAGGCCCCTTGGGAACAATCCGAGTCGGATTAATACTCTCATGGCTGCCATAATAATGTTGTTTAATCTGTTGTATATCCACCGTCTCGCTCACATTTGAATATTGATACAGCTCTCGCAAGTAATTAGATAAGTTGGGATAATCTGCAATACGTTGACGATTGCATTTAAAATGCCCGACATACACAGCATCAAAACGAATCAACGTTGTAAACAAACGCCAGTCCGCTTCCGTCAATGTTTGACCAACAAGATAACGTTGCTTACTCAAGCGTGTTTCCAACTCATCCAGTGCTGAAAAAAGTGCCTCAAAGGCCTCATCATAAGCTGTTTGTTTGGTGGCAAAACCACATCGATATACACCGTTATTAATATTGTCATATACAAATGCGTTGATATCATCAATCTCGTTACGCAGAGCCTCTGGATAATAATCATCCTCATTACCCGTTAAACCATTAAATGCCGAATTAAACATCCGAATAATCTCAGCCGATTCATTGCATACAATCGTTTCACGCTGCTTGTCCCATAAAATCGGAATCGTCACTCGCCCTGAATAATCTGGGTCAGCTTTGGTATAGATTTGATGTGCATATTCAAAACCATACAACGGCTCGGGCTGATCAAATTGCCAGCCATGCTCTAGCATATTCGGGCTAACAATGCTCACATCAATCAGTGCTTCCAGACCCTTAAGCTTACGAAAAATTAACGTGCGATGCGCCCAAGGGCATGCCAAAGAAACATACAGGTGATAACGCCCTGCTTGAGGTGGAAATGCCCCATCACATGTAATATAATTGCGAAATTGCGAGGCCTTACGCTCAAATTTTCCACCTGTAGATTTGGTATCATACCATTGATCTTTCCAGACCCCATCAACCAACAAACCCATACTAAATATCCATCACTGGGTAGTCGGAATAACCTTTCTCATCACCACCATAAAATGTATCCATGTCAGGAGCATTAAGTTCAGCATCTACAAGAAAACGTGCGGGCAAGTCAGGATTCGCTAAAAATGGTACACCATAAGCCACCATGTCAGCATAACTGGCAAGCACTTGATTGCCTCGCGCTTTGTCATAACCACCATTGGCGATATAACAGCCATCAAAGCATCGGCGTAATTGCTGCATATTCACACTGCTATCATCCGCACCAACCATCGACACCTCAACCACATGAAGGTACACAGGTTTGAGTGCAGATAATGCTGTTGCCACATAATCAAATAGCGCTTGCGGTTCACTATCACACATATCATTGAAAGCGTTCACAGGTGAGATGCGTATACCCACTCGTTCTGCGCCAATTTCTTCACAAACAGCTTGTGTCACTTCCAATAAGAAGCGCGTGCGATTTTCAATGCTTCCACCATATTGATCACTACGCTGGTTACTACCATCACGCAGAAATTGATCGATCAAATAACCATTTGCGGCATGGATTTCCACCCCATCAAAACCACCACGTATAGCATTCGCGGCAGCCAAAACATACTGATCAACAATGTCCTTAATCTCAGCTACTTCCAAGGCTCTTGGCATGACAAAGTCTTGCAAGCCTTCCAAGGTGAATGCCTGACCATCTGGACGTATAGCTGATGGTGCAACAGGCAATGCGCCATCATGATAGCTTGGATGAGAAACACGCCCACAGTGCCATAATTGGCAATAGATTCGTCCTCCTGTATCATGTACTGCATCTGTCACTGCTTGCCAGCCTTTGGCTTGGGCATCGCTGTAAATACCAGGTGTCGCGGGGTAACCCACAGCCTGTGGTGAAATTTGTGAGCCTTCACTAATAATGAGGCCTGAACTAGCCCGCTGGCGATAATACTTTTCCATGAGCGGCGTAGGAATACCTTCTGGGGCTCGATTACGCGTCAAGGGAGCCATAAGAATTCGATTGTTTAGGGTTAAATCTCCAAGCTGTATAGGTGAGAACAAGTCAGGCATCATAAATCTCCAAGTGTGTTATTATAGAATATCGCAATGATAATTGCCTTCATGATATATAAAAAATATATTGTTTTTATTAACTTGATATATAAAGTTAATCATCTATGACATTGGAACAATTAAAATCCTTCTGTGCTATCGTCGATCATGGCGGTTTTAGAGCCGCATCCGAAGCACTCTTTAAAAGTCAGTCTGCCATTAGTATTGCCATCAAGAAACTTGAAGGTGAGTTAAGTCTGCGCTTGTTCACACGCGATCAGTACAGACCAACATTGACCAACCAAGGCAAAGCCTTATACAAAAAAGCCTTAACCATTCTCAATCACAGTGCTGAATTCACTAATCTGGCTCAGCATTTTTCCATGGGTGAAGAACCCGATCTGCGTATTGCCATGAGCGGCATTACCCCTATCGAACCTATCCTGAATGTTTTAAAAGCAACCACAGAGCAAGCCCCTTCCACACAATTATCCCTACAAATGGAAAATCTTAATGGAACTTTAGAGCGGTTAAAAGATGATGATGCTGATATTGCCATATCCGAAACATCTGAAAATGAGCCAACATTTGAATATCAACATTTAACCCAAGTCAAACTCATTGCTGTTGTTGCTAAGCTGTCACCTTTTGCCAAGTTTTCCTCCTCACTTTCTGAACGTGATTTGGAAGGCAGCACACAAATTCTCGTGCGTGATACGAGCCTGCATACAACACGGCTCACTGCAGGTGTTGTTGAGGGAACCAATCATTGGATTGTAAATGATTTCATGATGAAAAAACACGTCATCATATCAGGCATAGGCTGGGGTCGTTTACCAGAGCACATGGT
>JAUZQS010000173.1 GCA_030950875.1 Mariprofundaceae bacterium
GACCATCAAAGTGCCATGTATCCTCTCGCTCAGCATCTGCTAGAAAAATCACCACATCTGCCACATTTGCAGCCTCTTTGGCTCTACGAACCCCTTCTTGTTCAATCACATCTGTGCTTTCGCGCATGCCTGCTGTATCAATCAAACGAACAGGGATACCATGAATTTCAAAATCAACTTCCAACACATCTCGCGTCGTACCCGCAATATCACTGACAATGGCACGCTCTCGCCCAGACAATAGGTTTAACAAGCTAGATTTTCCAACATTGGGAGCCCCAACAATCGCAATCGAAGCACCCGAAAACAGTCGCTCGCCAAAGGATGCTGATGCCAGAAGTGACTGCATTGGCACACTTAAATCGCGCCGCAACTGATCACATAGCTGACCTAAAAATAATTCAGGTATTTCTTCTTCAGGAAAATCCAAACAGGCCTCAACATGCGCAACCACACCTGTTAATGTATCCATTAAAGATTCAATTTTTTTGCCAAATATGCCTGATAGGTGCTTCTGCGCTTGTTTCCCCGCCCGCTCTGTTGCTGCATCAATACATGCCACAACCGCCTCTGCCTGGGATAAATCCATACAACCATTCTCAACAGCTCTACGGGTAAATTCACCTGGCTCTGCAGGCACACAACCCAAGTCAATGCAACGACGTAACAAGGCATGCAGCAGGACAGGGCTACCATGCCCTTGCAACTCGATCACATCCTCACCTGTATAGGATGCAGGCCCTGGGAAGTATAAGACCAAGCCTGAATCAATAACCTCACCATCCGCATCTTTCCATGTACAAAGCTGAGGATAACGGGGTTGAAACACCTCTCTATGAGACAAGGATTTTGCAGCCGTCAAAGCCTCGCTTCCCGATAGCCGTATAATACCTATACCACCACGTCCCATAGGTGTTGCAATTGCAGCGATGGTCGTGTTGCTAATACCCATAAAAGACGAGCTAGATAGCTTTAAGCTTTTTCATCACATACCACTGTTGTGTAATCGCCAATGTATTATTTACAACCCAATACAATACCAAGCCTGATGGGAAGAATAAGAACATAATGGTGAATACAGGTGGTAAGAATTGCATAATTTTTGCCTGCATCGGATCCGTTGGTTGCGGGTTTAGTTTTTGCTGGATAAACATGGATATGCCCATCACCACAGGTAAAATAAAATACGGATCCTGAACAGATAAATCATGTATCCAACCTATAAATGGCGCCTGACGCATCTCAATAGACATCAAAAGAACCTTGTACAAAGAGAAAAATACAGGTATCTGGATTAAAATAGGTAAACAACCACCCATAGGATTCACTTTATTCTTTTTATAAAGCTTCATCATTTCCTGGCCCATTTTTTGCTTATCTTCGCCATACAACTCTTTCAAACGCACCATTTCAGGCTGAATTTTTCGCATACCAGCCATCGATGAATAAGCTTTATGGGTTGGGTAAAAGAAAATGATTTTAATCACCACCACAAGTAAAATAATACACCAGCCGAAGTTGTTAACATATTGGAACATCCACATCATGAATTCATGCATCGGCTTGGCGATAAAAGAAAATATACCAAAATCAACCGAGCGCTCCAAACCAAGTCCAAGTGTTTTCATCAAAGGAATAGATTTAGGGCCAATATAAACATCCGATGTAAATACAGCATCTTCTTGGTCCAAGACCCCATCATCCAACACACCCGCCTGATAAGAGCGACCATCGCCCTTATAATAATAACGGTAATCTTGATCTTTCTGACCAATCAGTGCCGTTAAAAAGTAACGGTTCATCATGCCTGTCCAACCGCCATTGGCAGTCGTTTTCACAGCTGTTTCATCCAAATCATCATAGCTAGGCTCTAGCAATTCGTTGTTCAATAAACCCGTTGCACCCATATGTTCATAAAATGTATTTTTGCTTTTATCTGGATTGCGCTCCACCACTTGGCGAAACATCTTCATGCCGCCACCAGAAAGAATCCGATCTTCAATATGAACAACATATGAACCGTTCTTAAGGCTTAAAGAGCGCTGCCAAACCTTTCCATTATCCAATGTCGCTTGAAATGTTTTAGTTTGCACATTGGCAGTAGAAGATGATGAGATATACTTAAAGGCTGTTGCACGTTTGTGACCCAAAACACCAGCATTCACATAAACATTATGACCCTCACCTGTATGTAAAACATTTACATGTTTGGAGTCTGGCTTGGTTGTCTCATTATAAGCTAATAACTCGCCCTCGGTTAACCAGCCACGGTCATCCATACCCACACGAATCATATTGTTACCCATGTGAAACACTTTTAAACTATCAGCTTCAACTGTAGATGCCTGTTCAATAGATTTTACATCCATATCTACAGGTCTCAATTCAGGGGCTTGATGGTCATCCGTAACGGTCTGTAGATTTTCAGGTATTGCCGTGGGTTCGGCTACCTTAGTAGACTCAGCTTGTGGAAAAACAACTCCCCACCCGAGTAAAATCGCAATTGATAGTGCGAAAGCCAATAGCATATTACGCTGTTCCATGGGAACTCCTTACTTGTTAGAAACTTTAAGAATATCTGGCACCGGATCATAACATCCTTTTACCATAGGGCGACAACGACATAGGCGTTTCACACCCAAAAAACCACCCCGACACACGCCGTGCTTCTCCACAGCTTCAATCATATAAGATGAACATGTAGGGGTATAAATACATCGATCCGCCAAAAATGGAGAGATGCAATAACGATAAAAATAAATAGGGAAAAGAAAAATATACTTCATGATAATAACGGTTTCTTTTGCATCAGCTTACCTAGCAACACCATAGCATTTTTCTGAATATCAAACTCTTTACGAAAACTTACTGTCGGAATAATCAAAATATCCAAACTGGAAACTTTGGCGATATGACAACGAAAAACCTCTCGCCAGTGACGTTTAAATTGCTGCCGCTGCACCGCGTTACCATATTTTCTAGATACAGCAAAGCCAATGCGTCCATGATTTAAATTGTTTTTTATATAAATACAACGAAAATCATTACAAGAAAAACGCCGACCTTTTTTCATTTCTAAAAAATCTTGCTTGGAACGAAGGCGGTAATTAGAAGAAAACTGCTGATTCAGGTAGAAAGGCGCTTGCGGCCTTTGGCACGACGACGATTAATCAAAGCGCGGCCTGAACGCGTTGCCATCCGGGCACGAAAACCGTGTGTACGGGCACGCTTGATGCGACTTGGTTTATATGTAAAACTCATAGTGTTCTCCTGCAATCATAAAAAAGGGCGCGAATAGTAAAATTTAGGGTGTTAATGTCAACATAAAACATTGATATATAATTATTATCCAGACTTATTCTATACTCAAGAGTCGCTTGCAAAAGTCTGGGTGGATAAGGTGCAATCCCACTTTGAGTGAATTTGTAGGCTGAATTGAGGGGCATGGTGGTTCCATACACCAAAAATTCAGCCTGTAGTGCGCCAGAGCGAGGACGAAGATTGCCGCTCACGACTTTTGCAAGTGGCTCTCATACACCAAGTAAAACAAACTCTAAAAACTCCAATATGGATATAGTCGCTTTCACATGTATTATTCTGACGATGAATAACCCTACATGGAACACCCAATGGCAAAATGTCATCAATCAATTACAAGAACAGCTTCCAAGTCAAAAGTTTGATGCTTGGATTCACCCTCTTGAAGCCAGACTGGTTGGTGATGCTATTTTTATTTCTTGTGGAAGTAACTTTTTCATCAATGGTTTAAAAGCTGATTGTGGTTCGATATTTGAAAACTGTGTATATGCTGTATTTGGTCGTGAAATAGATATTCACTATGAAGTCGTCACCCAAAAAGTGGATACAACGGTTGAAAAAAAATCACTTCCTTCAGAAGTTGATGGTAATATTGATCCGCGTTTCACCTTTAAGAATTTTATTGTTGGTTCAAGTAATGAGTTTGCCTTTGCTGCCTGCCAAGCTGTTGCTGAAAAACCAGGTGAAAGTTATAACCCCCTTTATCTACATGGTGGTGTAGGGCTTGGTAAAACACATCTCATCCATGCTATTTCCAACCAGTTAGCGCAAAAAGACAATATTAAAATAGCCTACAGAACGGGTGAACGCTTTACCAATGAGTTAATCAAAGCCATTGGTAGCCGCTCGACAGATAAGTTTCGCGAACATTATCGCAAGGTTGATGTATTAATTATTGATGATGTGCAGTTTATTGCGGGTAAAACCAGTACCCAAGAAGAATTCTTTCACACCTTTAACGCTCTGCATGAAGTTCACAAACAAATTATTCTCGTTTCTGATCGTAACCCCCACGACATGAGTCATTTGGAAGAACGTTTACGCTCCCGTTTCAACTGGGGCTTGGTTGCAGACATCCAACCGCCAAATTTAGAAACTCGCCTGGCAATTTTAGCGAGTAAAGCTGAACTGGCTGGTATCACCTTAGATAAGGATGTTTCTTATTTATTAGCATCGCGTATCACCAACAATGTACGAGAGCTTGAAGGTGCTCTCACCCGGCTCACTGCTTTTTCACATCTAATAAAGAAATCCATTGATTTAGAGATGGCAAAAAACGTTCTCCGCGAACAACTACATGTCGTTGTTCGCAGCATTACCATTGAAGATATTCAAAAGAAAATTGCAGACTATTACGGTATTCCACCTAAAGAAATGAAGTCAAACAAACGTAGTCGTAATATTGCCTTTCCAAGACAAGTTGCCATGTATATAAGCAAAGAATTAACCCAATCATCATTACCTCAAATTGGTGAACTTTTTGGCGGTCGGGATCATACAACCGTATTATATGCGCATCGAAAAATAGCCTCTAAACGCCAAGAAGACCATCCATTTGATGATGAAATCGAACATTTATTAAACACCCTACGTGGTTAAAATAAACAGTTTATCTTATCACTTTGTCAGCAGTGAAACCTTTAATCATGTTATATAGTGAAATAACATGTTTATTGCTTATTATGCGGGATTGTAGATGATTGTGGATATTCTACAGTAAACAGTAGGGATAAGGTGTGAGTTATTTGGGAGTAAGCATGGTACATACAGATCATGGTAAACATATTAACCTTTATACACATTTCATTCACACTGTTTACTAAAATTATTAAACAAAAAAAACTAACTAACTATTTGAAATATAAACATATTTAAGGTTATCCAGTTATCCACAGTTATTACTACTATGACTATATTTTTTGTAATTAAGTATTTATAAAGGAGTAAAGCATGCATCTTTCAATTTCACGAGCATCTTTATTACAACAAGTTCAACATTGCCAAGGTATTGTAGAAAAGCGCAGTACCAAACCTATTTTATGTAATCTTTTTTTACATGCTGAAAATCAAACCCTTAAAATTATCGGCACTGACTTACAAATGGCTATTTCAGCAAGTGTTGAAACCAAGGTAATAGAGCCTGGCGAAACGACGGTTTCAGCCCAAAAATTATTTGAAATCATTAAAGAACTTGATACAGATAAAGAGATTGAATTAAAAACAAAAGACTCTTTTTTAGTTATTAAAAGTGGTCGATCGCGATTTCGTTTATCGACAATGGGAACCGATGATTATCCAGGTATGCCAGATGATGATACTGATATGAGCTTTGACTTGGATAGTCAGCAATTGGCCAAAATGATTGCAGGAACAGCCTTTGCTATGTCCAATGATGAAACAAGAAAATACTTAACTGGAACACTCTTTGAAACAGATGAAAAATTAGGCTTTCGCATGGTAAGTACGGACAGTCACCGTTTGGCTTTGGTGGAGTTAGCATTGGATGCGTCGTTAGAGGCGGTAAAATGTATTGTACCTAAGAAAACAGTCATTGAAATGAAAAAGATATCAGAAGAGCAAAGTGCGCCAGTGCATTTAAGTTTGGGTGTAAGACAAGTAAGGATGCAGTGTGGTCCTTATACGTTAAGCAGCAAGGTTATTGATGCAACTTTCCCAGCTTATGAAGAAGTGATTCCAAAACAGAATCCACGACAAGTTGATGTTAGTTGCAAGAACCTCGATCAATCATTGCGCCGTAGTATGATTGTTGCCAATGAAGTAACCCATGATGTCCGTTTAACCTTTACTTCTGAAGGCCTACAGGTTGCCGCTCACAACACTGATCAAGAGCAGGCAGAGGAGTTTGTGGAAGTAGATATTCAAGGCCCTGAAACAGTGATTGGTTTTAATGGTCGTTATTTACGCGATGTTTTAAGTGTGGTTGATACAGAACAGGTAAGCATTCACTTTCGTGATGAGTTATCACCTGTTTTATTAACAACAACCAGTGAGAGTGGTTCAAAATATGTTGTGATGCCAATGAGGATTTAAAAGCGGTAGTTACTTGTTTATGAATATATTGAGCATTTTTAGTACCTATACAAAGGTTGTTTTGAGAGAGAAAAAACACTCTTTAAGTGATGCTTTTAAACTTTTAACGCAAATGCCAAGTGATTTTATGGCAGAAGGCCGCCAAGATGATAAACCGCAAGAGCGTGAAAACCAGGTGCACTAAAAATTCCTTATTTTGCCTTTAATATGCAATATCAAGGAAATCAAGGGCGTATATAGAAGAGCAATCAATAGGAATCGTATGCCATATTTAATCGAAGAACATAAGCACAGATATGCTTCTTGGGCTGCTAGCCGTGCATCAAGTGTTAAAGGTTGTCGCTTTACAGTTTTGCAAGGGAAAATGTTGCTAGAGAAAATAGGCATGCTTTCTTTGGTGAATTATCCTGACAAATTACCAATCTCAAATAAAATGGATGTAAAGCATAAAGAATGGCGGCTTTCAATTATTTCCGAAGCCGAAAAAATGAGCTTACTATTTACTCATGGTGTAGCCGCAAAACTAATTAATATGTATTTAAAAACTATTTTTGTATGTGGAGGCTATAACTCTCATCAAAATGTAGTTGCCCTGCATCCTCCTATTGATGCTGTGTTATTAAAATCACTAAGGTTAAATAATATTGGTGGGTATAAGGTACAGTGGAAACAAGCAGAAAAAGCAAAATGGTCTAAGTTTTCGTCAGAAGAATACGAAAAGGTTATAAAGTGCATCAAAGAATATATGAATGAAAAACCTTTATGGCTAATAGAAGAGCACTGGCAAGGGTATCAATAAAAAAATTGCTAACGAATAGCTCCAGCGGACAGTTTAAAGTGGCACGTTTTTGCGAATGCAAAAAAAGTGACGCTTTAAACTGCCGCACAGCTTCAACGTTAGTCCCCTTGAAAGGTTATGCATATTAATTTATAATTCTATGCATAACTTATGGAGGAAATATGAGAACGACTTTAGATTTACCCGAAAGCTTACTCAATGAAGCAATGCATGTTACACATACACGTACGAAAACGGCTGTAATTATCAGAGCCTTGGAAGAGTTGTTAACAAA
>JAUZQS010000174.1 GCA_030950875.1 Mariprofundaceae bacterium
CCCTTTAGACCCTCTTAGCTTGCTTGCAACGGCATTCTCATCCAGTTTGGTGCTTGGCGATAGCATTCGTATTATGCTAACTGATAAACTTGGCCGCCAATTTGCGCAAGCCATCCCAATTCCTGCTGCCAGTGCGGATAATATTCAGCCTCCCAAGCTACAACTTGCCACATCGAATGCCATTGAAGGGCCTTTTGGAGTAGGCAAAGAGATTCGAGTAGGTGTTCAAGCTGAGCCAGGCCTTATTGCCACCTTTAATGTAGGCAAGCTTCATCAAGGCATGCCTTTGCATGAACAAGAACCCGGAAAATATATCGGTTCCTGGGTTGTTCCTGAAAAGGAAACGAATCAGCATATTATTCCAATGATTACTTTAATCAATCCAGATAGCCGATCCAAACTGGAATGGGATATCCCAGGTGTGATCGAAATTGACACCACCGCTCCATCATCACTATTTCACCTTCAAGCTACACCTTTGCAAGGAGCTATTAAGATCACTTGGGAGAGCAAGGACTTGCCAGCTTCAATTGCTAGCTTTGTTGTACAGCGTGCCGATGAAAAAGGAATATTCCAAACCATTAGCAAACCATCACTGACTGCCTTCGCAGATAAAAACATTGTATTGGGTCAACATTATCATTATCAGGTCTATGCTATAGACAAAGCAGGCAATAAAGGTTCCATCAGCGAGATTAACATGATGGCCATAAAGCCCGGTCCTAACGCGCTAAGTGGCGACCTGAAAGAAAATTACAGCTTATCTGAATATGGTAGCCCGTATATTATTGATGGTGCGCTGAACATCCTTTCAGCAGCCAAACTGCTTGTTGGTGAAGGTGTGATTATCCAAATGAATGCCAACAGCCAAATCAATGTGTTTGGTGGAATGATTGTTTCTGGCACAGAAGATAAGCCCGTGCAGATTGAAGGATCCAATATGCATATCAATTTTCAAGGTGGACAATCCTCCCTCAATCACCTTATCGTACAAAGCATACATTCTACGATGAAGATATCAGCCTCTGTTAAAATGACGCATACATCAATCATCGAAACACGCCAATTAGCAAAAGAAGCGATAACAAATTCAGAACAGCAAGCAAGCAAAAGCATATCACCTTCGGAACAAGCTGATACTGGGATTGTAATCAATGGCCACGCGCAAGTGTTGTTAGATGATGTGTTATTACAAGGTCAACACACAGGAATAGCCATGAATAGTGGCCAACTGCAACTCAAGGGCGTTCGTTTTTTGATGCATGACACGGCATTGAAAGTCACAGGAGATAGTCACATTCGTTATGTTGATTTGATCTTCGATAAAAACACCATACATGTGGATAGCACCATTCCATTGGTATTTAAACGCCATTACTTTGTCGATAAAGGGTTTGAAAAGCTAGTTTCAAAAGTACGAGGCCAAGCTTCCATTGATTGGGCCGATCCCTCACGGGTATCCAATGATTTGGATCATTGGATGATAAACACATTAAAAAAACTTACACGCACGCTGTCGCAAAAGGGTATGGAAGAAACTGTAACGCAAGCGTTTGCCATGCAATCTACCATAAAAAATAACAAAACCACTTATATTGCTGAAACCTTGCAAGCTATTCATACCGGTATTTCGCCTAAAAACCAGCGCAGTGTGGAGGCATTAAAAGGTTTTTTTAGTAACCATTTCATTCGAGATAAGAATATTCATTATTGGATACAAGAACAAAGAATCAGTATAAATGCGGCTTTTTCCAATTCCGAAGAATATTTATATCACCAAGCGGACGAAAAAATTAACACTGCGTATTTGAGAAACCGATTCCCCAATACATCACCAATCAAATTGAGGCGCTCTTCGAAAGCCTTTGATTGTAAAAAATACACACCCTTGAATATCCTATTGGCCGATGTGAAAACAAAAAAACATACCAAAGTATGGGTCTTACGCGGAACTTATGACAATCAAATCAATCGATACCTCGTCAAAACAGGGCTCATAAAAAGGCCACTCTCTGATATTCATGTTGCATTATTAGGCGAGGCAAATGCGCGCGCCAATTGGTTGGGGGTGATGCGTAGTCAAAACATACAATCAAAAGATATTGGCAATGGAGAGATGAATAAACAACTGTTTATTGATGCAAAAAAATTAAATTTTGATTTTGTGTTACGCTTCTCTATACAAACAAAGCAACAACCATCAAGCCTAAGCACAACGCTACACCGCATCACTGGCGTATTGAATGTCGCCGTATATGATGTGAAAAACAAGTTGAAGATAGAGATCTTCTCGAAAAGGGGACGAGCATCCGGCTTTAGCCAAGCAGAAGCTGAAAAGAAAATAGTAAACAAAACCTTGCATCAAATACAGCCCGACTTAATCGCTTTCTTGATCAAACAAGATAACTTAGCAAAACGAAAGCATCAGTAGTTCGAGAAACGTAACTACTCAGCACCCCACCCAAAAATGGCTGTAACTGCTCAGGTCGCCCCTGATTTGTTCGAGTTCAAGGAAAAAATACGTAGTAAGTTGGTACTACCTTAGGCTTTCATCCGAACCTTGATCTGCATGCTTATCCAGCGGATCTACATCATCATGTTCGACAATCACTTGCTTACGTGCAGTCTGTTTTTGAGAATAGTTTTCAAGAAACACCGTCACATTGGCAATGATTAATGAATATACCACGATACCAAAAATCATGGTGATCACCGCTAAAATACGTCCGCCCGCTGTGATGGGTACGATATCGCCATAACCCACCGTTGTCAGGGTGACAAAGGCCCACCATAAACCATCCTGCATGACCGCAAATTGAGGGTTTTGATGATGTTCCAATAGATAAGTGCCTGTGCCAAATATGAATACAATGCCAAACACCACGGCCATGGCTGCGGGTAAGCTTTCACCGGATAAGACCAACAAGCGCAACAAGCGCTCCTTATTGGCTCGAATCAGTACGCCTAAACGTAAAGCAGGTAAGAGGTGAGCCAGCCTTAAGGCCATCAACATGCGTAATACAGGTGACGATAACAGCACCACAACAACCAGGTCAAACCAGTTGGATTTCATCCATGCTGCACGATCATCGGCGATGCGCCAGCGGGTAAAAAACATAGCCACAAAAGAAATCAGAATGGCCATGGTGCTCCAATCAGGTAAGCCCTCGACGAAAGAGCTGCCAACCGCTGCTAATGTTATGATAAACATTGCAACATCGAGAGTGCGTTGAAAGAGCAGTTGTCGGGTCATGTCGAGTGTATTGAGTGGTGTCTTTGTCTGATTGCTTAATGTTCACCGGACTTATGGCCGTAATAACCAGCCAGGGCAACTAGAAAAATACCACCACCCATATAAAGTATATCCAGCGGTTCTTTAAACTCGACATGCAATACGTTTTTGAAAAACGCCACAATGAGAATCATTAGAATGACTTTGCCGAGGCGGTCTTTCAAATCATCCAAACTTTCAATTTGTAATAATTTTCCAGCCGCTGGATTGCCACGGGCGATATCGAGTTTGTCGATATGCAGTTCATACACCCCGAGGCCAAAAATAAGCAGTACCATAGCCAGCAGAAAATCATCGACAGCAGTAATGACATGACTGACCACGGTAATGTGAAAGTCAGGCACGGTGTGACCGAGTGCATAGACATTAAAAAACTCAATCAATAACCTGCCCATATCAAGAGCGGACAGGATAAATAATAATGCCATGCCGACAATGCAGGACCAAACCGCTAATAACGTCAAATAACGTGACCTCCAAAGCATTTTTTCAAAGAAATTTTTCATAACACACTCCCCCTAATATTGATTGTCCTAAACCTAGTTTATTCTATGGCTTTCGTCAGCAGGATTGATACCAAACTTGAAACACTTAGGTTTTTTATCAGCATTCAGGCTGGCCAGTCACCGGCTCCCATACGCAGCAGTTCAGCCTCATGGCCGCACAAATCGATGACGGTGGTTGGCTCCATGCCGCCCCAGCCAGCATCCAGTACGGCACAGGATAAATGTTTCAGACGTGGCACAAAGATATCAGGATCAATGGCGGGGTGGCTTTCATCAGG
>JAUZQS010000175.1 GCA_030950875.1 Mariprofundaceae bacterium
GATGAAACACTAGAATCAACATCATGCAATACGAGAAAAGGAAGCTTGTATTCAGTCACAAAGTTATTTAAAAGTTTGGCGTTACGATCTACAGATACTGCCACCACTTTTAGCCCTTTAGCCGCGTATTTCTTCGATAACTCCACCATTGAAGGCATTTCTTGACGACACGGTGGGCACCATGTTGCCCAAAAATTCAGTAATATCACATCACCTTTCGGCAATGTTTGGTTATTACCTTGCAAATCAGGCAATGAAAATTCCAAAGCGGCATCACCCACCGCTACTTTCTTTTGTGCTTCGGGTAATCCAAACCACGCCACACCTGCAATCACCGCTACCAAAACGCCCATAAATAACCAACGACCTAACATTCAGCAACCTCCGCTAATAATAGTTCAATATCTTGTTGTTCTATACGGTGCATACACAGCACTTTTTTATTTAATAATAATACAGGTACATCCATGCCATAACGTGCTGCCAAAGCCACATCTTGATCTACATCTAACACTTCCAAGTAACAGCGCCCCTGCGCTACAAAATTCGCCAATATGCTTTCTGCATCTTCACACAAACAACATGCTTTACGACTCATTAACTGTAGCACAGGAATTGTCATTATTATTTCATTTCTTAGGCAGACGAATCAAAGCAAATGCCTGATTACCATGACGGTCTATCAACACCTTTAGGGTATTACCTGCTTCAACCTTATCCATAATCTCACTAAGGCCCGATACATTCTTAACCAACTGACCATTGACCTTATACAATACATCATCCACTTCAACACCTGCACGTGCTGCAGGAGAACCTGGCTGCACAGCAAGTACCACAAGACCATGCTGCACTCGCACATTGAACTTCTTACGCGTATCTTTATTCAGTTTAGCCAAAGCCAAACCCAGTGTTATTTTATTTTTCTTAGCCTCAGCACTAGCCACTTCGTCATTATCCATTTCCTCAACAATCACAGGAACGTTCAAATGTTTACCTTCGCGAATCAAACCTACAATAACTTTATCTCCAGGATGATGGCGGGCAATACGAATTGGCAAATCATGCGACTTTTTAATCTTATCCCCATCAATAGAAACAATGACATCTCCAGCTTGAATGCCGGCTTTATCTGCTGCCGAACCTGACTGTACCTGTGGCACCAATGCACCACTTTTATCTTTTAGTCCCAAGGCTTTCATAGTCTCTTGATCAACATCGCGAATCATCACACCCAAACGCGCACGTTGAACATGCCCTGTTTTACGTAATTCTTCAAAAACCGAATGTGCCAAGTTAATAGGAATGGCAAAACCGATACCATTATTTCCACCACTACGTGAATAAATCGCAGTATTAATCCCTACAATTTCACCTTTCGTATTAAATAATGGTCCACCCGAATTACCGGGGTTAATCGCAGCATCAGTCTGAATAAAGTCATCATAAGGACCTGATCCAATCACACGTCCACGCGCAGAAACGATGCCGGCAGTGACAGTTTGCTCTAGACCAAAAGGATTGCCAATTGCAACCACCCAATCACCCACTCGCAACTTATCAGAATCGGCTAATATTACAGCCTGTAAACCTTTGGCTTTAATTTTAAGCAATGCCACATCTAATTTCACATCTCTACCAATCAACGTTGCATCATACTCTTTGCCATCACTGGTTTTCACAACAATCTTATCCGCCCCATCAATCACATGATTGTTGGTAACAACATAACCCTTGCTTGAAAGAATAAACCCCGTTCCCAAAGCATGGCGTTCCTGCTCAGGTATTTGACCCAAAAAATCATGGAAAAATTGATTAAACGGCGAATGGCCACCTGGCAATTGAGGCATCACTTGGCGCGCACTCACCATCTGTGTTGTACTAATATTCACTACAGTATTACGCTGCTCAGCAACCAAATCTGCAAAACTATCTGGCATTGCCTGTGCTGTTTGCAAAAAAAACAACATCATTATTCCGATAATCAGTCGGGAAATTCTCAAGTTAAACTCCTTTTTATTCAATTTAATGACTCACATCCATCATGAAAGCCTTATATTGAAGGCTCAAAGATGAAAATATTATGAAAATAGAACTTTTAGTTCTCAATTTCTGTGCGTTTCTCTTTTTTAGCACGAATTCGAGCTTTTTTATCATCCATAGCGTGGGCATCACGTGGCTTTCGTGGCAACGAGCGATAAATCTCTACCCGGTCACCATCACGCAAGGTTTGATTAAGTTTGGCAAGCTTGGCAAACACACCTACTTTATGAACAGATAAATCAATCTCTGGGAAACGCTCCAGCACATGGCTCATCTTAATGGCATCTTCCACTGTAATCGAATCTGCAACATCCAACGCTTCCAAATACTGCTCCTGAGGCAGCGCATAAATCACACTTACTTTCATTTCGTCAACTCACAGGCACGTTTTTCAAAGGCATGCACCATGGATTTACATGCTGTCGTAAAAATAGGGGTTGCAACAATACCCAACAAAGCACTTTTAAAGTCAAATTCAATCGAAAAGTGAACCTTACAAGAAACATCGCTCAACTGTTCAAAACTCCAGAAACTTTCCAAAAATTTAAACGGTCCATCCAACAAACGTACCTCAATACATTCATTCGCAACATAGCGATCAACCGTTGTGAAATTCTGCTTCATGCCTGCAAAATCTGCTACCAATTCGGCTGTAAGCTCACCCTGCACATCACTTAAAACACTGGCTGCAGCCACCCATGGCAAAAAATCAGGGTAACGCTCAATATCCATAACAACATCAAACATTGCCTTTGCTGAACATGCTAATACCCGCGTTTCTTCAAAACTATGCATTAACGTTTACTTGGCTTAGCGCGTTTTGTTTTACTACTCTTAGAAGCATACGGATTTTCTTCTTGTTTATTGGCACTACCCGAGCCTGCATAGGGGTTGTCACTGGATGTGAAGGTAAAACGCACTGGTACGCCTGGAAGCTTAAAACGCTTACGAAAAGACTGTTCTAAATAACGCAAATAGGATGCTTTAATACTGCCTGGGCGATTACAAAACACTTTTAAACGTGGTGGTTTTTCCCCCACTTGTGAAATATATTTTAAGCGTACAATGGACTTGCCATGATCACTGGGCGCACGTTGCTGATCCTGAGCTTGGCTCATCCAACGATTTAATTCGCCAGTTCCTATCGTAAATGCATTGCGTTTTGATGCTGCAACGGCTTCTTTCAACAACGCTTTGGTACCCTTAACCTTTTTTGCACTCATCCGGAAAACAGGAACATCCGCCAAGCCACGCATACGGTAATTCAAGCGCTCCGCATAATGATTCCATTCTGCATCATCCAATAAATCAAGCTTATTTACCGCCACAACCAATGCACAGCCTTCTTCATGAGCTAGCGTCATCAAACGCATATCCTGCTCAACAATGCCTTCGGAGCCATCCAGCACCAACACCGCAGTATCAGCACGCCGAAATGCTTGCACAGCTTTCACACGCGCTACAAATTCAATCACATCGGATATACGACCATGTTTGCGTTGCCCTGCTGTATCCACCAAACGCACAACATCATTGTTATCAAAAGCACCATAGGGCATGTCTATATCAATGGCATCACGTGTGGTTCCTGCAATCGGACTAACAACCATACGATCATAACCCAACCAAGCATTAATCAAGGTTGACTTACCAACATTGGGACGACCAATGACCGCAATACGAGCCAATGGCTCAACATCTTGACCCGCAATTGCACCAAAATCAGGCAATACGGACGCTAAATGTTCAACCAACTCTCGAACGCCATGCCCATGCATGGCCGATACAGGTTGTGGATCACCCAAACCCAGTGAGAAAAAATCCATTTCAGCATCAGGGTTTTCAGCCTTATTCACGACCAAAACAACATCCAATGATGCACGGCGCAATTTATCAGCAATACCAGCATCCACTGATGTTGCGCCGGCTTGCGCATCTACCGTAAAAATAACCAAGTCTGCAATATCCAAAGCAGCTTCTACCTGACTATCAATAGCTGGCTGCATGGTATTATGTGCATCTTCACCAATACCACCCGTATCAACAAGTACAACGGGGCTATCACCCAACATACATGCCACTTCAAGGCGATCCACCGTCACACCTGGGCGATCACCAACAATAGCTTTTCGCTTACCAACAATACGGTTAAATAAGGTCGATTTACCTACATTGGGGCGGCCAACAATGGCAATAACTGGTAATCTTTCAGACATATCTTCTACCCAAAATCAATGTAACAGATACAAGCCGCCCAAGCTTGTATGCACCAATACACCATCTGGAATCACCACAGGTGCACGATCAATCGAACCCGATATCTCAACACTTGCTTGCACATGCCCCGCTTTATCTACGCGAAAAACAGTGCCATCGGCATCTGCCAACCAAAATGAATCATGCCATAACACAGGGCCAACCAACTCAGCATCTGATAATTTCTTATCCCAGAATACAACACCCGTACTTCGTTCTATTGCCTGAAATGAACCATCAGAGCCAGCAATATATAAGAATTTTCCATCCACCAAAGGTGCGGATTTTAATGACATATCATGCGATGATAATGTACTTCCATCAACAGCACTCAAGGCAAAGACCTCACCTTGATAAAAAGAAAATAGCACCAAATCTTTGGCGTCACCACTGCCCCATGTTAATTCTGGCATCCACACAGGTATAGCTTGTGGTGCTTTCAAATCAGCCAAATCTGGGGCATCGGTATTCAAAAGCAGTTGCTTTCGCCAAACTAAATCACCCGTTTTGGCATCCAGCGCCACTGCATCCCCAGTCGTCAATAATGCATAAATTCGACCATCATGTAATAATGGTGATGCATTCAAATACAAGCCCAAACCACCTGTTTGGCTGGAAAAACTCCAGACCTTTTCACCATGCGCATCAATACGATAAATATGATTATCCGTACATTGTACCAAAACATCTTGATCGACAATGATCGGCATACCTGTAACAGGTGAGGACAAAGGGTACTTCCAAGCAATTTTACCAAGCTTTGCATCTATCGCATATAATTGTGCATCAGTATCACTCAGCACAACCAAACCAGAGGCTAGCGTCGCGGCTCCAGAGTCAGAGCCTTCAGACAAAGCAATGCGATATAATTCACCACCAGATAAGTCATACACATGGGCGCGACCATCACGTCCACCAATCACCAAACGCGCAGCTTCGCCTTGCCCAGTCAATGCAACTTGCCCATAAGCCAAAGGATCCGCTGGTTTACGACCATCCACATCAACCGACCATACTATCTCAATCGACTTGGAAACAAGCTCTGTGTCTATAGTGGCAAGCTTGTCGCCAGCCCACCAAGAGCAAGATGACAGACCCGCAGAGGCTAGGATACATACCGCAACACGCATCATACGTGACGAATATTTGGACATAGGCATCAGTTACGAACCAGCCTTTGCCAATTTCGTTTCTATGTCAGCTTTCAACACAGCATCGTTGGATATCGCGTCCAAAGCTTTTTGCAAGTATTCTTTCTGAGCTTCACCCGTAGATACTTCAGCCAATAAAGAATAGCGAAGCTGCTGATATTGCTCTCCTACGGGCTCTTGCAACAACGTCTTACTTTCATCCACTTTACCCTGCGTAATAAAAAACTCGGCCAAGTCCAAGCCTGCCTGCCAGCGAAATTCAGGTGTTGCATCCGCGTTTTCAATCACGGCACGAAGGTTTTTTTCCGTATCAACTAAAGGAGCCAAACGAATATGCGCTAAAATACCATAACCAGTAGCCGCATAATCTTTTACAACAGCTTCCAATAAAGCCTCACGCTGCGTGTCATCCACAACAGCCAAAGCTTGAAAATACATCATGGCAGCAGATTCTTTGTAAGTTTTTTGTTTTTCAGACCATAGTCCAACACCCGCCATTGCCAACAACAAAACCACCGCTCCAACAATCAATTGCTGCTGATTCTTTTCAAACCAATTAGTTATTTTAGCTGAACGCATATCACGTTTAAGCTCTTCCATTTCTGTGCCTAGTTGTGCATCCAAGGGTGCATCTTCTTGCATGGGTTCTTCAGCTTGGTTCTTGTTTTTTTGAATCACGTGTATCACCTTCATATTATATGTATCTACATAGGATCGAATAAGCTGCTGCAAGCTAGGGGGCAATGAGCCCGTGTCAACGCGTGATTCACAGCAAAGAACCGTATGTTACCTAGATCCTGCAAGGTTTGCACATACATACGCAACCTCTTGATTCACTTGAACTATTGAAAAAAGCACTCATCACCAATAAGGTGACTACGT
>JAUZQS010000176.1 GCA_030950875.1 Mariprofundaceae bacterium
GAAAGTTGCGAAGTGTTTGGGGTGATATGCTTGCCTCACGTAGGCTTTTTAGTGTGGTACTTTGATTACGTTTGGCTAGGCGTTTGCCTTGTGCATCCAGAATTAAATCGTGATGTTGATAGATGGGTGAAGGAAGCTTTAATAGGGCTTGTAAGAGACTGTGAATGGCTGTGCTGCTACGTAAATCTTTTCCACGGATAACTTGGGTGATGCCTTGTAGTGCATCATCTATAACCACTGCAAGGTGATAGCTGATACCAATATCTTTACGGGCAATCACCATATCCCCCAATATTTCTGGCTGAACATGATGTTTTATTCCCTGTTCATCTAACCAGTATATGGGCTTGTGCAATGTCTTAGATGCTTTGCTTACATTCAAACGCCATGCAAATACTTCAGATTGCATGCGTTTTTGCTGCTCTGTGGTGGGGATATTGCGGCAAATACCGGGGTATGGGTCATGCATATCTTCGGCATGTGGCGCTAGACTGATGAATTTCATTTCTTGTTGAATGTGTTTTCGAGTGCAAAAACAGGGGTAAATGAGTCCGCGTTCTTGAAGCTGCACGAGCGCTTCTTGATAGCATTGTAAATGTTCGCTTTGTTGGCGAATTTCACCATGCCAATGAATGCCCAGCCATTTCAAATCCTCGATAATAGACTGGGTGTACTCAGGGCGGCAGCGGGTAAAATCAATATCTTCAATGCGTAGTATAAAATCGGCGTTGTTTTTTTCCGACCACTGTTGGCATTGTAGTGCAGAAAAAGCATTGCCGACATGCATCAGCCCAGTCGGGCTGGGGGCGAAACGTGTGCGCTTGATGGACTTGGACAATGTTAGCTGTTTGTAGCTTTCTTTTGCAGGCTTACCATGCTGTTGTCGGTTGTGGGTGGTAAAATGAGGGTTTGACCTTCCTGAATACGTTCAGGACGTAGTAACATGGCAATCTCATCACCTGTTTGCAGGCGTAAACTATCACTTGGAATCATCGATAGACCATTGCGATGAACAGCAAGAGGCTGAATACCATGCGGGATACGCGCATCACCCATGAGGCAGCCATTGAGCATGGAGCCCTCCTCGATAGATTGAGTTTCGTGGACCAAACGTTTTCGAAAGGCTTGATCTTGCCAGTAAGTTGCAGTGTAGGGCTTGGCAAATAGACGTTTGGCTTGCAGACGATGAATAAGTCCGTGATGCTTGTCTTCAGGATCCTCTTGTAATGCTACATAGACTTCAGGGACATGAAACTGCTCCTTTGCCAAGGATGCAATGAGCAGATTGTGATCGGATGAACCTGTCATTACCAATACAGCACTAACCTCTTCAGCATGTACAATTTCCAAGTATAATGGATCAAGAGCGTTACCTTGAACTGCTATAAAGCCAGCATGTTTTAGGTTGTTTACGACTTCACCATTAAGATCTAAAAAACGAACTTCACGATCGTTACATAATGCTCGGCCGATCTCGGCCCCCATTTGTCCGCCGCCAATAATTAAAATAGTCCGGTCGCTACCACCATCGACTTGTAACCAGCGGCTTAGCGGCCTAGCAAGAAAGCCATAAACGAAAACCGAAATAATGATAATAATAAAGACCAGTGCGACCAATAACTCTGTTTGTTGGGAGCCAGCATCGTCTAATACAAGTGCAAACAACGATGTGATGGCTGCAACGACTACGCCGCGTGGCGCCATCATGGCAAGAAAATTGATTTGTGCAGGGCTTAGTTTGGAGCCGATACCTGACCCCCAAGCTGATAAAGGTCGGGCAATCACTGCAAGTAAAAGGAAAATAACACAACCCTGCCATAGATAGTTACTTAAAATCGATAGGTTGAGGTTCGCTGCCAATAATACAAATAATACAGATATGATGAGAATGGACAGGCTTCCTTTGAAATGACGAAGACGCTGAAAATCTGGAATTTTCATGCGCTGAAGTGTTGTGCCTGCCATGAGTACAGCCATCAGCCCAGCTTGTTCGCTGAGGCTATTGGCAAGCAGGTAGATGCCCCATGAGCATGCCAGTGTAAAAATAGTGCGCATTTCGAGGTTGTGTGAAATATTAACATGGAGGGCGCGTGCAATCAGCCAGCCACCTGAAATGCCGATGATAGCCCCTACGCCAAGTTTGATGACAATGCCTTGAAAAGTTGTCCAAGCATTTGCATCTGGTAAAAGCGTCAGTTGTAGCATGACAATAGCCAAAATCGCACCTACGGCGTCCACGAGCATGGCTTCACTGCTAAGAATATGGCTGATTTCACGATCCAAACGTACTTGGCGAATAATAGGCGTAATAACAGTCGGTCCGCCAATAGAGATAATCGCCCCGAATAATAAAGATAGTGACCAGTTTAGGCCTGTTAAGTAATGCGCTGCAATACCACCAATAAGCATGGTAAAAATAGGCCCAAGTATAACCAGTCTTCCGACAACGCTGCGATGTTCTTTGAGGGCTTTGAGGTTGAGGTTCATACCACCCTCAAATAGTATAATCGCTAGGCCAAGCTCAACCAGTGTATGTAAAGCAGGTTCGATGCTTTCAGTTTGTAACAGATGTAGGCCAAAAGGCCCTAGGCTCATGCCCGCTAGTAGCCAAAGAAAAATAGGCGGTAGCCGCATGCGTTCGGATGCTAATTGTGCCGATACAGCAATCAGTACGGCAATAACGAAGACTGTAGTTGGATCGTTATAACTACTCATAAGGTGATGGTGCGCTTAGCTGACATAAGGCAAGCTTGTCAGTTTGATAGGGTGGGGGCAAGCCTATGATTAGGCATTGACAGAAGTAAAATCATAGTTATGGTTCGGCGCTCATTTTTGACTGTTCCGTGTAGTAAACACGGTGACAAGGGGTAACACAGTGGCTAATCATGTATCATCATTGAAGCGTGCGCGACAGGATCTTAAAAAGCGCGCATTAAATCGTACGCAACGTTCTACTATGCGTACAGCAGTGAAAAAATTAGAAGAAGCAATTGCAGCAGGCGATAAAGATGCAGCAAATGTAGCATTGAAATCAGCAGTGTCTTTGATTGACCGTGCTGGTGGTAAACGTTTAATCCATGCGAGTCAGGCATCGCGTCGTGTATCTCGTTTGAATGCACATGTGAAGGCAATGGCTTAAGCTTAGAATGTATGTTTTAAGGCCCGCCTAACTGCGTGTTAGGTGGGCTTTTTTCTTTTTAATT
>JAUZQS010000177.1 GCA_030950875.1 Mariprofundaceae bacterium
AAAAAATACTACTTTTGACAGGCCGTGAGCTCTTAGGACAACGCCTACCGCGCAAACGTGGGCGTGGCACAATCATCTTGCATGCCGATGCCTTCACATCGATTGCAGAGCTAAAAATTAATGACCCTGTCGTACATGAGGATCATGGCGTAGGACGCTACCTTGGTCTTGAGAGCATGGATGATGATGGTGAACAAAGTGATTTTATCAAAATCGCTTATGCCGATAAAGCACAGGTATTTATTCCCGTTGAAGATTTGGATCGCTTGCATCGTTATACAGGCGATGATTCCCCAACATTAAACAAACTCGGCACAGAAAAGTGGAAAAAGACCCGTGAACGTGTGCAGCGTGATTTACTTGCCATGGCACATGAGTTGATTGAAACCGAAGCCAAGCGCAGCCACGCCACACGCCCAGCCATCCACCTTAAAGATGAATTGCTCGAACGTTATGAAGAATTTTCAGCGCGTTTCCCATTTGAAGAAACCGATGAACAAGCCGCTGCTATTGATGCTGTCATGGATGATTTAGCGAAGCCCAAACCCATGGATCGCGTTATCTGTGGTGATGTTGGTTTCGGTAAAACTGAAGTGGCCATGCGTGCTGCTTTTGTGGTGGCTGCAAGTGGTAAACAGGTCGCTATCCTTGCGCCTACTACGGTGCTTGCCAATCAGCATTACAGCAGTTTTTCTGAGCGTTTTTCAGGTTTAGGACTAAAAGTTGAGCTTATTTCGCGTCTACAAGGCAAAAAAGACAGTGATCGCATCACACGTGAGCTAAAAAATGGTGATATTCGTGTCATCATAGGAACCCATCGTTTGTTATCCGATACGTTCAGCTTTGCCGATTTGGGGTTGACCATTGTCGATGAGGAACAACGCTTTGGTGTCAAACACAAGCAAAAACTCAAGGCGATGCATGCCAGTGTTGATTTACTGACGCTCACCGCCACGCCGATTCCTCGCACCTTACATCAAACATTGGCTGGGCTACGCACTGTTTCCATTATCAGTACACCACCCGCCGAACGTGAAGCCATTCGCACCATGGTTTGTAGCTTTGATATGCATGTTGCCAATGAGGCGATTCGCCGTGAATTATACCGTGGTGGCCAAATTTATTATTTGCATAACCATGTAAAAAGTATTGATCGCATTGCCAAACGCTTACGCGAGCAAGTCCCTGAAGCTGAAATTGGTATTGCCCATGGGCAAATGGCACCTGCCGAATTGGATCGGCAAATGATGAATTTTTATGAAGGGCGTTTGCATGTTCTTGTTTGCACCACGATTGTTGAGTCAGGGCTTGATGTTCCCAATGCCAATACCTTAATCGTTGAACGTGCGGATTTATTAGGCTTGGCACAATTGCATCAAATTCGTGGACGTGTGGGACGCAGCCACCGCCAAGCCTATGCCTATTTATTTACCCCTGAGGCTAGAGCTTTGAGCGCCAATGCCCGCGAACGTCTACAAGCGATTGCCGAACATACCGAGCTGGGTGCTGGTTTCTTATTGGCACGGCAAGATATGGAAATTCGTGGTGCAGGCAACCTTCTCGGCGCAGAACAAAGTGGTAAAATTGAAGATATTGGTTTGGATATGTACATGGAGATGCTTGCAGAGGCTGTTGCCGAAGCCAGAGGTGAAGCAACCAAGCCCAAACAAGCTCTGAATCTTCGCAGTGGTGTGAGTGCTATTTTACCCGCCGAATATATTCCACAACCAGGCGAGCGTTTGGCATTGTATCGCCGCATTGCTCGCGCTGATTCAGATCAAAAGATTAGCTTATTATTTGAAGAAATGACCGACCGCTTTGGTAAAATGCCAGATATTGCAAGATTAACACTGGAAGTTGCTCGTATGCGCTGGCGCGGCCAAGCACTGCAATTATCCGCTTTGCAAAGCCAAACAACAGGTATGCGCTTTCATTTCACTGCCACCTCACCCATTGAGCCTGCCGATATGATGATGCGTGTGCAAAAAGAGCCCCACCGCTTTCGTTTAACACCCGATGGTAATTTAACCATGTTATGGAGCCATGATGATGCACGCGCCCGTTTGAAAGACTGCATTGCCTTTATGGATGAGCTATTAGAGACTAACGCACCATGACGCATCACCAACCAACACTTTCAGAGCCTGGCTTATTATTTATGGATATGGATTCCACATTGATTCAATGTGAATGCATTGATGAAATTGCGGATTTTCTTGGTATCAAAGCACAAATATCCACCATCACCGAACGTGCCATGCGTGGTGAATTGGATTTTTCTGCATCATTAACTGAACGTGTGCAATTGCTGGCTGGTCTTGATGCCAGTGTATTAGAAACAGTCTATCAAGATTGTATTCAGCTGACCGATGGCGCAGAAGTATTGATTTCAACCGTGCAACAACACGGCTGGAAAGTTGGTCTCGTATCGGGTGGTTTCACCTATTTCACCGACAAACTCAAAGATCGTCTAAACCTTGATTTCACCCGCTCAAATGTGTTGGAAATACACAACAACAAACTCACAGGTGGCATTGTTGGCGATATCATTGATGCCGACTGCAAACGTCGCTGCCTACAAGAACAAGCCGATATTTTCAGCATTCCCATGCAACAAACCGTTGCTATTGGCGATGGTGCGAATGATTTGCCGATGATTCATGCCGCAGGACTTGGCATTGCCTTTCATGCCAAGCCAACCGTCCAAGCCCAAGCAGATGTCGCCATCAATGATGGTGGTTTGGAGAAAGTTTTAACATTCCTGAAATAAGAAATACTGACGGTTAACCAACTAAGAATACCTCACTGTGGTATTGTGAATGTCTGCTTTCGGCCAAAAGCGTACATAAAGCAGTTATGCTGTTTTAAGCGTGTATCTCGGTAGATGTTTGAATCAGGACTTCCGCAGAAATGCCTAGCCCCTGATTAAGCTTTCTAATCATGTTAAGGGATAGGCTGCGCTTATGGGTGAGAACTTCATAAACACGATTACTTCTGCCGATCATTGGCACAAGGTCGTTGACTGATAGCTCTTGCTGCTCCATTTCAAACTTAATGGCCTCAATCGGATCAGGCATATCTATTGGATAGTGCTTGCCTTCATATACTTCAATCAGTGTTGTTAGCACATCTAGCTTCTCACCTTCTGGCGAATCGGCTTTTGCCATCATAAGAGATTCGATCTCTTTTAATGCTGTACGGTAATCTGTATCTGTCTTGATTGGCTTAATATTCATGATTACATACCTCCTGCATCAAATAGCTTGTGCATCAATTTTATCATATTCTTCATGAGTGCCGATAAAACGGATGTAAACCACCCGATAAGCATAATTTATCCACACCACCAACCGGTATTTGTTCCCGACTATGTTGAACACAACTCTTCCATCCTGAAGGATACTTGCGCTCTTAAACTGTTCCTTCAGCTCTGCAGGCGTTGACCAGTCCGCTTTCAACGTATGCTGATACCACGCTTCAAGAGCCTCTTTCGAGTCGGCATAAGAAGAATTACTATTTAAGAACTCTCTTATTGCTGACCGGGCGATAACTCTCATGGAGGGAACTCTAGTCCCAATCCGGGACTTATGCAAGCGCATATAATAATTAAAAGGGTAAGATGTCCATGCCGTTAAGCAAATAAGTGAGATTATGGTTGTCGTGACAAAGCGAAGCAACCTACATTACCACAGATGCTCAATACCCGCTTTTGGCCATGGTTGGCTACATTAGTCAATAGTCACTTTTATTGAACTGTTTTAATTAATTAACGATCTCATTTTCACCATTAAACTCTTTGTGCACAAGGCGTGCACTTGAATTCAGGACAGTCAATTTAAGGTGATGGAAAAATTTATAACTCATTAGCCATGTGTGAAATTCCTCGATCTCATAAATTCCGCATTCGCTTAGTGTTTAAACCATTAATTATAATTATATACGCCACCCTTGATACAATATGGTGTTTATATTGCTGAGCTTTTACACCACTATTTATTGCTCGTATTTTCGCACCATAGCTTTTGCACTTTGATAAAGTGCATCACGGAGTTTGGCAGGTTCGAGGATTTCAATTTCATCATCATAACCACGAAGCCAGAAGCGTAGCTCAGAGGTCTCCAGAACTTTAGCTTCAAGTAAATAAGAGCCATCACTCTGCTCTGTAAGCTTTTGTTTGAGGGCAAGCTTCCTCTCCCCTAAATGAAAGGCTACATCGCGGCTAATAATCGCTTTAAGTGCGATTTCA
>JAUZQS010000178.1 GCA_030950875.1 Mariprofundaceae bacterium
AAAGGTTGGGCTTTTGATAAACGAGCAGTGCCAGAACCAAGCGTGCCTTTTCCCCACCTGAAAAAGGCGCAATGGCATCGGTAGCCATATCATCACGAAAGGCAAAACCACCTAGAAATAAACGACACTCTTTTTCAGATGCCGATGAATTGAGCATCTGCAAGTGTTGTACAGGAGATAGCTCATCATGTAATTGCTCCAATTGATGTTGGGCAAAATAACCGATGCGCAAACCTTGTGCAGCTTCGTATTTACCAGCTAGTGGAGCAAGGCTGCCTGCGAGTAATTTAATCAGTGTGGATTTGCCCGCACCATTATGCCCCAATAAGCCAATGCGCTCACCAGGTAGCAAACCCATCGTAATGTTATTGAGAATATGCCGATCGCCATAACCAGCATGAACGTGGGTGAGTCGTAACAATGGATTGGGGACATGGCTGGGGTTTTCAAAGGTAAATGAAAACGGTGAGTCAACGTGGGCAGGGGCAATAAGCTGCATGCGCTCCAATGCTTTGATGCGACTTTGCGCCTGTTTTGCTTTGGTGGCTTGGGCGCGAAAGCGAGTGATATAGCTGTTCATATGCTCGACTTGGCGTTGTTGTTTTTCATAAGATGATTGTTGCAATGCCAGTTTTTCGGCGCGAATGCGTTCAAATGCTGTGTAATTTCCTGTATAGAGGGTGATGCTTTGTTGTTCAATATGGGCAACATGGTTGATACAGGTATCAAGAAAATCGCGATCATGAGAGATGAGTATTAATACACCTTGGTAGCTTTTTAGCCATTTTTCTAGCCAAATAACAGCTTCTAAATCAAGATGGTTGGTTGGTTCATCCAATAGCAATGCATCAGATCGACACATAAGTGCTTGAGCCAAGTTGAGGCGCATTCGCCAACCGCCTGAAAAGCTAGCGATCGCGCAATCTTCTTCGCTAGGTTTGAAGCCCAAGCCATGCATCAAACGTGCAGCACGCGCAGGTGCAGCGTAGCCATCTATTTGCATCATGCGTTCATGTAATGCGGTGAGTTTTGTGCCATCTTCATCGTGCTCGGCTTGTTGAATTCTCTGCTGCAATGTGTTTAGTTCATCATCACCTTGCATGATATAAGCAATGGCAGGCATATCTAAAGCAGGGGTTTCTTGGGCGACATGGGCTAATTTTATATGACGATCCATATGAAATTCACCACTATCTTCTTGTAATTTTCCTAGAATCAATGCGAAGAGTGATGACTTTCCCGTGCCGTTGGCACCTGTGAGACCAATTTTCTGACCTTTATGAATGGTCATGGTGAGTTTGTTGAATAATAACTTTACACCGTGGCGTAGGCTAATATCTCGGAAATATATCATGGGCTTCCTTGCTGAGCATTCGAGCGCCCTGAACCATAGCGTGTGTGGTTATTTTTCTCGATTTGATGAATTTCTGAACCGCGCAACACCAATTCGTAGTTGCAACTCTTGCATAGGCTACCAAAACCTGAAAAAGGGAAGGTTTTAGGTGTTTGGCATGCAGGACAAGGACCACGTTTGGCTTTAAAGGGTAGCCAGCATAAGCAGATAGTAATCAGTATAAAGCTAATAAAACCAGTCAACGGCATGAAGAGCATAAGCAGCAATGATGCGCCCCATAATGGTAACGACAATATGATAATGCGGAATGGGGCAGGGGAAGCAAGGGATATGGCAAGGGTTTGGCGTGGGACTGCTTGTTGCATACTGTTACTCATGTCGCGTATGCTAGTGCTTAGCCAAGCGACTTAAAAGGAGAGCCAACATGCGTTTGTATTATATTCATGATCCTATGTGTAGTTGGTGTTGGGCATTTCGGCCTGTTTGGCAGGCGTTAAAACGGCAGCTGCCGACAGCGCTTAGTGTTTCATATGTTCTGGGTGGTTTAGCGCCTGATAGCCATAGTCCGATGTCGCTTGGCCTACAGCGACAAATTCAACAGCATTGGCGTACGATTCAGCAGCGTGTACCTGGGACGATGTTGAATTTTGAATTCTGGCAGGAAAATATCCCAAGGCGCTCAACCTATCCTGCGTGTCGAGCTGTGATTGCGGCAAAGTATCAGGGAGAGGATTATGAGGATGCAATGATTTTAGCGATTCAGCAAGCCTATTATTTGCACGCGAAAAACCCATCGAATGATGATGTGCTGTTGGCATGTGCGGCGTCGCTCAATTTGGATATGCAAGGCTTTGAATCTGACCTTAATAGTGCCGCATGCAAACAACAATTGATGACTGATATTCGCTTAAGTCAAAGCCTTGGGGCAGAGGGGTTTCCTAGCCTTGTGTTGGATATAGACGGTATATATCATTTTATTGCTGTGGACTATAGCCATGCAGATACGATGTTGGAGAAGATAAATGGAGAATTATGACGATTTTCGCATAAAACCATTTATTTTTCATAATAAATCATTTTATGTAAAGCACGATGAGCTATTAGACCCGTTTTTGAGTGGTAATAAATATTGGAAATTACATGCTTTGATACAGATGCCGAAAGAGCGTTATAAACAGCTTTTTTCATATGGTGGAACACAATCCAATGCCATGCTTTCGCTGGCAGTATTGTGTCATCAAAAGGGATGGACGTTTCATTATACGTGCAAGCCTGTGCCGAGTCATCTTAAACAACAGCCGTCAGGCAATCTAAGCAAAGCCTTGGATTTGGGAATGCTCTTACATGAAGTATCGCATGATGATTATGAGCATTGTGTTCAACGATTAAGAGAGGATTATATCGGTGATGCTGAATCACTGTTTGTTCCACAGGGGGGTGCAGATCCAATGGCTCAGCTTGGTGTGCAAAAGCTAGCGGATGAGATCAAACAATGGCAGCATACACAGTATATTGAGCGATTGAATATCGTAACACCGTCAGGGACTGGTACAACAGCCTATTATCTTGCGCAGGCTTTACCTAAATGTAAGATTCTGACCACAGCAGTGGTGGGTGATAAGGCATATTTGCAGGCTCAAATGGAAATATTGGGCGAGATTCCTAGTAATATTTCGATATTAGAAGGTACTAAAAAATATCAATTTGCTCAGCTGTACCCTGAACTTCTTAAGGTGTATGATCGCTTGCTTGATGCGGGTGTTACGTTTGATTTAATTTATGGAGCGGTGATGTGGCATGTGCTATTGCAGCATTATGATGCAGTTGAAGGTATGATTTTGTATGTGCATAGTGGTGGTTTGATGGGCAATGCAAGTATGTTGGATCGCTATCGACATAAGGGAATGCTTTGAAAAAGTTGGTGAAGTTCAGCATTATTCAGAAAATAATATGTAAACCATGTTGATGTGGGGAGATGAGCGATGTCTGAAAAGAATAAATTAAACACAGAATATTTAAAGGCCATGCAGTCACATGTGTTGTTTTCCAAGCTTCCTGATCAAGTTTTGGAAGGTTTGCATAAACACGGACATACAGAATCTTTTGCAAAAGGTGCTGC
>JAUZQS010000179.1 GCA_030950875.1 Mariprofundaceae bacterium
GGTGTTGCGCTGGCAGTTTGAAGAAAATGACCGGGCGCAAGCTGAAAAACGCACCGAAGGCATGATCAAAGTGATTACCACGCCGAAGGGGCTTATTCTTGGAGCTAGCATTGTCGGCATTCATGCTGGCGAGTTGATTCAGCCCTGGATTCTGGCCATCAGCCAGAAACTGAAAATCGGCGCCATGGCATCCATGATTGCGCCGTACCCGACACTGGCCGAAGCCAACAAACGCATCGCCGGCAGTTTTTATACAGAGAAACTGTTCTCGGCCACAACAAAACGGCTCGTGCGGTTTCTGCTGAAATTCTGAACTATCCCGGACTATTTGTTCACGTCCCGGCGCAAAGGGTTGCCCGTAAAAAAGTCGTCGTATTTATTCTTAAAAACCGTAAAAAGTCGTCCGAGTTATTCTGTAATCATTGACATTATCCGGTGACTATATACAGTCTCGTCAATCACCATTGTCGGGGAAATGTTATGGATCGTTTGCTTGCTTCAGAATTAATGGCATGGAAAGCGCTTGCTCAACGCAAGCCCATCTTGCTGGATGGCGCAAGACAAACAGGAAAAACTTATCTTATCGAGAAATGTTTCGGATTCAGGCACTTTAGAAAGGTCATCAAGCTGGATTTTCGCGCTAACCCGCAACTGGCAGATATTTTTAAGGAAAACCTCAAACCCGACAGCATCATGCTTAATATGCAACTTGCACTCAATGTAGATTTTGACCCCCAACAGGATCTGGTTTTTTTTGATGAAATTGGTGAATGTCAAAAGGCTTTGGATTCACTCAAGTTTTTTGCCGAAGAACGCCCTGACATATATATTTGCGCTTCCGGCTCTAATATAGGCCTGATAGGCTCTTTCCCTGTTGGGAAAGTTCACTTCCTTGAGCTGTTTCCCTTATCATTTGAAGAATTTTTAATGGCCTCAGGGCAACCCATGCTACTGGGTCAATATCGACAAATGGCCAGGCAACAGGTTGTTCATAGCAAACTATGGGATCAACTGCTGGATTACTATTTCGTTGGCGGCATGCCTGAAGCGGTTTATGAATGGTTCAAAAATGACGATCCTGGCATTATCGCTCGTTGTCAGGGCATATCCCGCATACATCGCAACCTTATCGCAGGTTATTCACGGGATTTTGGCAAGTATGCAGGCAGAGTGAATGCACAACACATTGAAAGGGTCTTTAACAATGTTCCCTCGCAATTATCCAGATATATTGATGATTCTGTTAATCGTTTTCGCTTCAGTGGCGTCATTGAAAAAAAAAGAGGATATATGGATTTGTATGGGCCAATTGAATGGCTTGAGAAAAGCAAACTGATCAGCAAATGCTATCCAATCAATACAAAGCCATGTTCACCCCTGTCAGCCTATAAAAAAGAAAACAGATTCAAATTATTTTTCTTTGATATTGGTCTGCTGGGTCATATGTTGGGCCTGAACTATGCTGAGCATAAAGCGCAGAATTTTTCCTATAAGGGATATCTGGCTGAAAATTTTGTACAAAATGAACTTCGATGCCAGGGTTATTATCCAACCTATGCCTGGCAGCTAAAGGAAGCCGAAATCGAATTTTTATATAAAAATGCAAGGGGGGAAGTGATCCCCGTCGAAGTCAAAAGTGGTCAACGAACGCAGGCCAAAAGTCTAAAATCCTATATTCAACAATATCGTCCTGTCAAAACCGTTAAGCTGGTTGGCGTTGCAGGTGGTACGCAAAACGAAACAGATCTGGTCTGGCCTATTTATTATACAGCTATGTTGAAAAGATTATAATGATGGCTTCATAAAAACAAGACCATCATTACGTCCATGGGTTATATTCTCGATGCACATTGCTGAAATTCTGATGGCTACCGTTTCAAAACTTACATTTCAGAGCTTTCAAATAAATTGTTTCCGATGACGACTGTAACAATTTGACATAGACAGTTTGCTAGATGTGAATTTGTGTGCTTTAATATGTCACCTAGATCCTGCAAGTGTTTGCACATATCAGCGCAACTTCTTGATTCACATGAACTATTGAAAAAATACTCATCGCCAATAAGGTGACTACGTGTTTTTTCAATACGTCATGTAAACCAACACCTTACACTCTGCACGCACAACCACTTGCAGGTTCTAGCCCGGACTAGGTGTCAATCAACATATCACAGGGGAACTGATTTTATATAAGCAGTAAATATATAAACATTGAGGGAGGGATAAAATGAAACGAATGTACGCGTTCTTGATTCTTGTATTGCCAATGCTGGCTTTGGGTAGCTGTGGGCAGACATCGGGCGATGGGGCCGCAGTAGCGACCGGTCAGCCTACGTTTGTCGCCAACTTTGATCCGAGCAATAGTATTATTCCCTTTCCTGATGATCTGTTGTTTACAGGTTCGCTGGATGGCACGCTGAATATTCCCGTCGCTAACCCTGCTGATTTCTCTGATCCGAAAGTTGCCATGAATGCGCTGGATGGATTTTCGACCATCGCTCCAATTTCCACGACGTTTGCCATTGCCGCCAATGCGGCGACCATAATTGCCGGAACAACGCTGTATGTGTATGAAGTGACTGCGACCATTCAGGGGGCGGTGACTGGCATTGTGCGGGAACTGAGCACGGCGGAATATAAGGCATCACTTTCAGCTACGGACGCAAGCGGAAGAACACTGGTGATTCAGCCTCAA
>JAUZQS010000018.1 GCA_030950875.1 Mariprofundaceae bacterium
GGTCTCCATTACTGCCGCACGCAGGGTGCTTATCCACCTGCCTCAACATGGAAACTTGTTTCCAGCTTTGCAGCCTTGCGTCACCATAGCCCTCTGGCAACGAGAAGCACCCAATGCAAAGGTTTTATCCAACTGGCTGACCGAAAAATGCGTTGTTGGAAACGTAAAGGGCATAAAAAAGTGAATATGCATGATTCCATCATGCACTCTTGTGATGTGTATTTTTACGAGTTAGGTGACCAACTTGGCATGCAAAACCTCAGTGCTGAAGCACGATTATGGGGCTTTGGTGAAGTCACAGGTGTTCCTCTTCCTCCTGAATCACGCGGGCATTTAGCCCCAAATATGCAACGCCTACACAATGGTCGTGAGCGTCATTGGTCCCGGGGCATCAACATGATTACAGCCATTGGGCAAGGTCAAACCACGACCACGCCTTTGCAAATGGCGCGCTTTGCAGCCGCCATTGCCAATGGTGGTAATATATTACGCCCTCACTTGGAAATGGGAAAAGAACCCGAAATTATTCGTCATGTGGATGTGAATCCAGAAGATTTAAAACACATACAAAAAGCCATGTATGACGTTGCCAATAAACATGGAGGAACAGCCTATTATCGTCTGCGCCATGCCGCTTGGAAAATTGCAGGAAAAACGGGTACAGCCCAAGTTATATCCATGTCACAAGATGATGACGATAAGGACAAAAAAAACAAAACACCCGAAATCGACAAACATAAAGATCATGCTTGGTTTATGGGTTATGCACCCTACAAAAATCCAAAAATTGCATTTGCAATCTTTGTCGAACATGGCGGGCATGGCGGAAGTGCCGCAGGTCCTATTGCAGAAGCTATTGTAAAAGAATTGGCTAAAGAGGAAGCAAAACAATGATCTCTGTGATACGCCGTATGGATAAAACCCTGATTGTCTGCTTACTAAGCTTATTAACATTGAGCTTATTTGTTTTGTATTCAGCGATACATGAGGGCGACATTGCTGTGTTTCAAAAACAGGTTATTTTTTGGTGTCTCGGTCTTGTCGGGTTTCTGACTATTTGTTTTGTGCCTTTGCGCTTAATGGGCTTACTGGCATGGCCAGTATACCTTGTTGCACTTCTAGGTTTGGCACTGGTTCCACTTATTGGTGATGTTCACATGGGTGCTAGACGCTGGTTAGATTTGGGTGTGATTGCATTTCAACCTTCTGAAATGATGAAATGGGCTTTAATGTTGATGCTTGCCCATTGGTTTGCATCACGTGAGCCCAATACTTGGCCAAACTTCCTTATTCCCTTGGTGATGACTATGTTACCAGCCGCATTGATTGTCATTCAACCCGATTTAGGCACAACATTGGTTTTACTATTTGCTTCGGTCGCCATGCTTATTGCATCGGGTTTTGCATGGCGCTGGATGCTTGGTGCCGTGGCTAGCAGCCCCATTATTTTATACATATCATGGCACTATATGCATGCTTACCAAAAGCAGCGTATACTAACGTTTCTAAACCCACAAAATGATCCGCTGGGTGCAGGTTACCATGTCATTCAATCATCCATTGCCATCGGCTCAGGCGGATTCTGGGGCAAAGGTTACCTCGAAGGCACGCAAGGGCGCTTACACTTTTTGCCAGAGCAACACACAGATTTTATTTTTGCAGTCTTGGCCGAAGAGGGTGGTTTGATAACTGTGACATTATTGCTGGCACTCTATGGCATACTAATTTCACGCATGCTAACCATTGCCGCTCACGCCCATAGCCGATTTGCTGCTTTGCTGGCCACAGGCATTGCATCAATTTTCATGCTTTATGTATTTGTAAACATCGGCATGGTATCGGGCATACTGCCCGTTGTTGGTGTGCCTCTACCCTTTATCAGCTACGGTGGATCAGCCCTTTTAACCATGCTTGGGGCGCTAGCAATCGTGATGCGCGTTGCTATTGAGTCCAAAGAACGTATCCCATGGCAAAGGCCTAGTAGTCCATTGAGCTAAATAAAACGTAACTATTCAGGATATTTGCATTATTGGCATAAATCATGCTTTAAACTTATGACCTATTGGGAGAATAACACATGTCCAGCGAAAAACCGAAAAAATCAAACCCTTCTATTTCGCTGGAAAATGTTCCAGGTATACAGTTTGCGAAAATACTTCTGAACAGTGGTCTTGTATCCCAAGCCAAGATTGAGAAAGCCATTCGTGTACAAAAAAAATTGGGTGAAAACCGTGTCTTATCGGCTATTTTTATCGAACTAGGAATCATCACGGACGATGAACACCGCCGTGTTATTCGCAAGCATGGTCGTGATTTTCGCCTGGGCGAACTGGCTGTTGAGTTGGGCTATGTCAGCCTAAAGCAATTAGACAAAGCACTCGACCGCATGAAAACCACGACTGGAAAACGTATGGGTGAAATCATGGGAGATCTTGGGTATATTAATGAGCGTCAACTTGCCCAAGTTCTATCAGAACAGCTCAGTTTACCCTTACAACACATTGAATTTGATATGATTGACAGAAAATTACTCAGGGAATTTTCTCTTCACTTTTTAAAAAACAACTTGATCATTCCTTATGAGCAATCCGAAACCAAAATTTCGCTTATCTGTGTTGACCCACTCAATGAAACTGCAATCCGAAACATCGAACAGCAAGTGGGTAAGATAGCCGTTGTCTCCATTGGCGTTAAAAGCATATTGGAGCCTTTGTTTATCAAACTGGAAATCCGCAATAAGCAAGCCGGTAGTGATGAACAAGGCGACCACATTATCGAAATCGTTGATAGCATTCTATTATCGGCTATTCGCGACTATGCCAGTGATATTCATCTCGAACCCCTACAAAACAATATGCGTATTCGTTTTCGCATGGATGGTGTGCTTATTCACAAAATGGATTTACCCAGCGAAATGGCACACCGCGTCATTGCGCGCATCAAAGTTTTGTCTGAAATGGATATCGCTGATTCACGAACGCATCAAGATGGGCGCATGGCACAAACAGTGCATGGCCTAGATGTGGATTTTCGCGTCTCGACATATGTAACAACTTTTGGTGAAAATCTTGTCATGCGAATTCTTCGACGTGATGGTGGCATAAAATCCATTGATAAAATTAACATGAATTCTGGATTACTTGAACGATTTAAGCATGAAGTCCTTGATGTTCCAACAGGTGTTGTACTTATTACAGGGCCAACAGGATCAGGAAAAACTACGACACTCTATTCTGCTATTGATTATTTAAATCGACCTTCCACTAAGATTATCACACTCGAAGATCCTGTGGAGTATGTTGTGGATGGTATTATGCAGTGCTCTGTTGATATTAAGGCGGGGCGTAATTTTGAAGATTCTTTAAAAGCAATTGTTCGACAAGACCCAGATATCATCGTATTGGGCGAAATACGAGATAAAATGTCGGCACAGGTTGCTGTGCAGGCTGCCTTAACGGGGCATAAAGTATTAACTACATTTCACACAGAAGATTCCATTGGTGGTTTGTTGCGTTTAATGAATATGGGCATTGAGTCGTTTCTCATTTCATCCACAGTTGTCAGTATTTTGGCACAACGTCTGATTCGAACCATTTGTCCCGATTGCCGTCAGGCTTACATGCCCAATAAACGCATTGCTAAATTAATTGGTTTGGATGATGACATATTAAAAAACCATACATTTTACCGTGGTACGGGTTGCGGTACTTGTTACGGAACTGGCTATCATGGACGCACAACATTACATGAGTTGTTAGTTTTGAATGAAGATGTAAGAGAAGCTATTTTAGAGGAAAAAACATCCCATGAAATCCGTCAAATAAGCTGTGACTCTACTAACCTTCTATCGCTCATGGAAGATGGTTTATACCAAGTCCTTCATGACATGACCACCGTAGAAGAGGTGTATCGTATTGCCCCACGTTCATTATCAAATCGTTCTGTAACCGAAATATGTCGCCTGATGGGAGATGAAATATGACCATACAACACGAGCTTGCCGTCATGATTCGTAAAAAGTTTAATTCTGGAGAAGCTAAGCTGCCTTTATTACCTGAAGCAGTGATCAAGGTTCAGCGAATTGCAAAAGATGAAAGCAAAGGCGCAGCTGATATTGCCAAGGCAATTGGTGATGACCCTACCTTTTCAACAACAGTCATGCGCTTGGCCAATAGTGCGCAGTTTAACCCTAGGGGTCACGATATTCGCAGCCTACAAGTTGCTGTTCAGCGACTGGGCGGACGAAAAGTATTGCAGTTGATGATTGCCTTATCTGCCAAAGTTCATATTAAAGTAAAAAACAGAGATCTGCAGGAAATACTTCGTCGAAGTGCTGAGCATTCGTTGATGGTTGCATGCGCGGCACAACATTTAGCCAAACTCATTGGTAGTGCCGATCCTGATGAAGCCTTTTTAGCAGGTATGGTGCATGATATTGGTATCGCTGCCGTGATAAGTGCTGCAGAAAAAGAGCTCTCAGAAATTGACCATGAATCTCAACTTGATGCTATTTGCACCCTACATAGAGAAATGGGTGGGCGTTTGTTAAGCTATTGGAATATGCCCGATGTATTTTCAACGCTTGCATCGCATCATGGTATTGAATCCGATGATAGACCCAATGAGCGTTTAATCGATTATGTGGATGCCGCTGATTTTCTTATTCAACGTGGTGGACATAGCGTAATGTTTGATTCGCTTGCCGAGGGCATTGAAGTTTCACTTTACCCTCCGATGAGCAGGTTAGGGGCTACAGAAATTCATGTTGCCGCAGTGGAAGTCGAACTCGAAGATAGTATCAAAGAAATGCAACAAGCCATCGGCTAACTGCCCTCAATTTACCAACTCAAACAATTCATAAAATTGCACTTACAACTTGAATCCACGAACCTTGATAAGCCAGTCAAATGTAATTTTCCAGTGTCCAAAATAGTATAACGCACAAAAACTGACCCCAAAGCCATTAACATGAAGTTATTTCATGCTAATGTATGGCATGCTCACTTCACAACAGCCATTCCCCAAAGCAGTCTTACTTGACCGTGATGGCGTTATTAATTTCGATTCACCAGACTATATTTTAACACCTGAACAATGGAA
>JAUZQS010000180.1 GCA_030950875.1 Mariprofundaceae bacterium
CTCTATTTCGACTTGGTGAGTTGGAGAAAGCTGGTGAGCTATTAAAAGATGCTACTGAATTATTCCCAGACACTCCTTATGCACTGTTTCACAACTCCTTTAAACGACCCAAAATGATAACCACTGAAACGGATGGATATAGAGATCTCAACAGCTTGAATAAAATGGAACAGACATGGTGTTATCAAAAAAGAAACCGAGCCTTTTGGCTGAGGACAGCCGGTGCTATATCTTGGTTAAAAAAGCATTATCAATCCAGTAAGCTCGCCAAGAATAAAGGTCGCAGGTAGCGAGGCGATTTCAGTCATCATGCTCACCCTGACAAACCGGTTAGCGAGACACGGGCGGTGGATATTCTGGGTAAAGATGATTTGTTAGTGGGTAACTACTCAGACCATCCCTGATTTGCCCGATTTCTGCGTCAAAAATACTCAAGTGCAGGAGCACACTACGTATTTTCTCCTTGAACTCGAACAAATCAGGGGCGACCTGAGCAGTTACAGCCATTTTTGGGTGGGGTGCTGAGTAGTTACGATAGTTTAACGACACCAGTAGCCTTGTCATAGCCTTACGCGCCGATTCGTTATCATCAACCAACAGGATGGTTTCGCCACAACCTTCGATGACTTCTCTGTACTCTTCAAGGATAACCTCATCATTGTCATCCAGCGGCAGATAAATAGAAAAGTTGAGCCTTGATTGGGCTTGCTTGTAACGTCGATAACTCCTCCACACTGACCTTGCGTAAATCGTTAATTCGTAGACAAATATTAAGTTATGAAAGCCTGACTCCGCTTTACAGCGGATGGCTAATCCTTAGCGGAACGGCATTCCCACCCGCGAGAACAGACGACCTTGCCCGGCCGCACTGCAAGACTTGACGCCGATATTGTTATACTTCGACAAACCTTGGTTTAGCCCTATACTTGTCGAGGTTCTTGGTTGTCTCAGAGGTGTTTATATCTGCCTGTAATCCTACCGAATAACAAACCCTATTAAAAAATATCGCTAGGAAACAGAATGAATCACGCCGCACACAATAAACTTATTTCTGTTATTTGGTCGATTGCTGATGACTGTCTTCGTGATGTTTATGTGCGTGGTAAATACCGTGATGTGATTTTGCCCATGGTGGTGTTACGCCGCTTGGATGCCTTGCTTGAGCCATCCAAAGAAAAAGTTTTGGAAGAAGTTTCTTATCAGAAGAATGATATGGATTTGGTTGAGCTTGATGATGCAGGCTTAAAAGATGCGGCAGGGTATGTTTTTTATAACACCAGCAAGTGGACACTGCGTCAACTTTACCAAACTGCCACCAATAATCAGCAAATCTTACTTGCCAATGTGGAAGAATATCTGAATGGTTTTAGTGATAACGTCCAAGAGATTATCGCTAAATTCAAGCTTCAAGAAGAAGTGCGCCACATGGCGGGTGAAGATGTGTTGCTTGATGTGTTGGAGAAATTCACTTCCCCGTATATTAATCTTACACCTGAAGCGTGCGATGACCCTGATGGCAAGCGAATGCCTGTGCTAACCAACTTGGGCATGGGTTATGTATTTGAAGAACTGATTCGCAAATTTAATGAAGAAAACAATGAAGAAGCAGGTGAACACTTTACGCCGCGTGAAGTGATTCAACTGATGACCCACCTTATCTTTGACCCAATCAAAGCAAGCCTTCCACCTGTGATGACCATTTATGACCCTGCTTGTGGTTCAGGCGGTATGCTTACCGAATCACAGGCATTCATTAAAGATGTCGAGGGTGATATTCGAGCCACAGGCGATGTCTATCTTTACGGCAAAGAAAGCCAGCCCGAAACCTATGCGATTTGCAAATCGGATATGATGATTAAGGGTGAAAACCCTTCCAACATTCGTCATGGCTCGACACTTACCACCGATGAATTTATCGGAACCCGCTTTGACTTTATGCTTTCCAACCCGCCTTATGGTAAAAGCTGGTCGAAAGACTTGAAGTACATCAAAGATGGTAACGATGTGATTGACCCGCGCTTTCAAATCCAGCTTAAAGATTATTGGGGTGTTGAGGAAACAGTTGCTGCCACCCCACGCTCCAGTGATGGCCAGCTATTATTTCTGATGGAAATGGTTAGTAAGATGAAGGGCTTGAATAATAGCCCCGCAGGTTCGCGCATTGCCTCGGTGCATAATGGTTCGAGCTTGTTCACGGGTGATGCAGGTGGCGGTGAAAGTAATATCCGCCGCTATATCATTGAAAATGACCTGCTTGAAGCCATTATTCAAATGTCTAATAACCTATTCTACAATACAGGCATCACGACTTCGATTTGGTTGCTCTCTAAGAATAACCCCGAACATCGCCACGGCAAGGTGCAGCTCATTGATGCCAGTTTATTGTTCCGCAAACTGCGTAAGAACTTGGGTGAAAAGAACTGTGAGTTTTCACCAGAGCATATCCAAGCGATTGTCGATTGTTATTTGCAGCTTCAAAGCGTGGATAGAGGCGTGGATGCCACGGGGGAGCCATCAGGCATGGCCGCCCAAGTATTTGATAACCGTGATTTTGGTTATTACAAAGTAAATATTGAACGCCCCGATCGCCGCAAAGCCCAATTCACATCTGAAGCCATTGCACCGCTTCGCTTTGATAAACCGCTTAAAGAACCCATGCAATGGATATATGCGCAATATGGCGAAGCGGTGTATAAAATGGATACACTCAAAACGCATGAAAAAACGATTCTTTCATGGTGCGAAGAGAATGAACTCAACCTCAATGCAAAAAACCGCAAGAAACTATTAAGCCTTGATACTTGGAACAAGCAACGCCAGCAGCTTTGCGCCGCGCAAACCCTGATGGATGCGATGGGGCAAGAAGAAAGCAACGATTTCAACCAATTTAAACGTGATGTTGATGCGGCATTGAAAGCGCAAGGCATCAAGTTGGCTGCCAACGATAAAAAAGCCATCTTGGATGCGGTGAGCTTCTATGACGCGCAAGCCGAAAAGGTGATCAAAAAGAAAGTGAAGCTTACGGTCAACAAAAAGGCTGAATTATTAAACCACTTGGCTTGTGCTGAAGGTGATTTGGCTGATTTCGGTTATGTTCCCACAGGCAATGCCCATGAATTTATCAGCTATGAGCCATGCGTAGACCTGCGTGATAGCGAATCAATACCGCTCAAAGATGAGATTCACCGTTATTTTCTAGCCGAAGTCAAACCGCATGTGGATGAGGCGTGGATCAATCTTGATTCGGTGAAAATTGGCTATGAAATCAGCTTTAATAAATATTTTTACCGCCATCAACCACTGCGCAGCATGGAAGACGTGGCAGCGGATATTCTCAAGCTGGAAGAGCAAGCCGAAGGGCTGATGGCTGATATTTTGGGGATGAAACCGTGAATCAGAATGGGGAAATACTGATTTACCAAAACCAGCAAGGGAAAATCAAGCTGGATGTTCAGTTGCAAGGTGAAACGGTGTGGCTAACGCAAGCACAAATGAGTCAACTCTTTGCCAAAGCTGTTTCGACAATTAACGAACACATCAAAAATATTTATGCTGAAAAAGAGTTGCTCCAAGAGGTGACGATGAGAAAATTCGGAATTTCCGAATTTTCTACCAAACCCACAAACTTCTACAACCTCGATGTGATTATCTCGATCGGCTATCGCGTGAAATCGCAGCAAGGCACGCAGTTTCGTATTTGGGCAACTCAGCGGCTCAAGGAATATATCATCAAAGGCTTTGCCTTAAATGATGAACGCTTTAAAAGTGGTCAGTCGATGAATTATTTTGACGAGCTGCAACAACGCATTCGTGATATTCGCCTGTCGGAAAAGTTTTTTTATCAAAAAATCAAAGACATCTACACCACCAGCATCGACTACAATCCCAAGGATGAAACAACCCGTCAGTTTTTCAAAATTGTGCAAAATAAACTGTTGTGGGCAATCAGCCAGCAGACTGCCGCTGAACTGGTCTATCGCCGTGTGGATGCTAGCTTGCCGTTGATGGGTATGACCTCACGTGACCAAGACAGCACCACGAGCATCAGCAAACAACAGGCAAGCATCGGCAAAAACTACCTCAACGAAGAGGAAATCAAGCTGCTCGGTTTACTGGTTGAACAATACCTCGCCTTTGCCGAAACAATGGCGCAACAACACACCCCCATGACCATGCAAGATTGGATTGCGCGTTTGGATGCCATCCTGCAACTCAACGGCAGAGAGTTACTCACCCACGCAGGAAAAATAAGCCAACAACAAGCCAAAGA
>JAUZQS010000181.1 GCA_030950875.1 Mariprofundaceae bacterium
TTTGATTTTGGAACCGGTGATGATTATATCTACAAAGGCACCACGAACTTTATAGGACTTCATAACAAAAGCTTATTGCAACTCAATGAAAAACAGCAACAATTATACAAAACAACCAAAGTAGAAAAACTTTATCCAGAATTTTACTTAATCAAAATTAAAAACTTCAATGATCATTCAAAAGATACCTTAGATGAATGGATCAACTTCTTAAAAAATGAAGAAATTTCAGATCATCCAAAAGCAAAAGGCTTATTAAAAGCCAAAGAAACGTTAGATTATTTAAAAATGGAAGAACATGAAAGATTAGATTATAACCAATATCAAAAAAGCTTACACGACCAAGCCAGTGCTTATGAATCTACCTATGTTATAGGTAAGATTGAGGGTAAGATTGAGGGTGCTAAACAAGTAAAAATAAATATCGCAACCAAACTATTTAAGGCAAACGTGGATATAGACACTATAAAATTAACTACAGGATTAACAGATATGGAATTGAAAAAATTCTGTTTAATAAAGGATGATGTTGGCGTAAAAAAGTGAAATACATAGGTCATCCTCTAAGGCCTGTATCGAGGATCCAGTGCCGGCGTGTCTGGATTTCCAATATAAGCCTGCCTGTGCGCAAACGCACGCAGACAGGCCTTCGGAATGTTTGGTACCCACGAGTGCAATGGGAATGACGGTTTCATGGTTTAGCAGATCCCCTTGTTAGTCTACTGAATAGTTACAAAATAAAGGCCTGAATTTGTTATTTCGACAGTCTAGTTTTGATCTATTCGTGTATATTCGTGTAATTCGTGGTTGGCTCTTGATTTATAGTCAAAAACGTTAGCCACGAATTTCACGAATTTACACGAATTATAATCTTTCAATATTATCTTTTTGTCTTTGACCTATTCGCGTGTATTCGCGTCCATTCGCGGTTGGCCTTTGATTTTACAGTCAAAAAAGATAGCCACGAATTTCACGAATTCACACGAATTACAACCTTTCAATATCATTTTTGGATGCAGTTGTATGTTCGCTTATGTATCATGGGCGCATTCAGGGGGCGTTATGCAGCATTCAAAAGAAGCTAAAGTTCGAATAAGTCCTGTGCTGGTTGGTTTGATGGGCTCAGGTAAAAGTAGTATTGGGCGACGTTTGGCACCATGTTTGAAGGTTCCGTTGGTTGATTTGGATGATTATATTGTTGCCAAAGATGGACGTTCTATTGCCGATATTTTCAAGCAGGATGGTGAAGCCTTTTTTCGGCAATTGGAAACACGCTGTTTGCGTGAGGTGTTGGGGCAGCATGCGGTTATTGCGACTGGCGGTGGAGTGGTGCTATTGGAAGAAAATCGACAGTTATTGATTGCCCATCCGCCTGTGATTTGGTTGCATGCAAGTCCTAAGTTTTTAGCCAAGCGCATTGTTGGCGATAGTAACCGTCCGCTTGTTGCGGGAAAAAAATCGCTAGCAGAGACGTTGAAATGTTTGCAGGAATTGGCGGATGTGCGGTACCCTTTGTATGAGGGTTGTGCGGATTATGTGTTGCCACGTGGCGATATGCGCAAGCCGGAGGCTTTGAATAGTATCTTGGTGTTTTTAGAGCAATGGATGTTGAAGCATCCGAATAGTTCAACCGTAACTACTCAGGTCATCCCCTGATTTGTCCGATTTCTGCGTCAAAAATACTCAAGTGCAGGAGCACACTACGTATTTTCTCCTTGAACTCGAACAAATCAGGGGCGACCTGAGCAGTTACAGCCATTTTGGGGTGGGGTGCTGAGTAGCGACTTATGTCGCAATGCGAAAACCCAACGAATGAATAACAAAATGATAGAATCCATCATTTTGTTATTCAAGAGTTACGTTCAAGCAAGAGTTCGGGCTAATTTTAATATACCATCTTCGACTTGGATGGTTGGATCATGAGGTGATCATTTAATGACGATGAAGATTTTGCTGTATAATGAATTGAATCCGAAAACAATTCCTGGCTTTTCCAAGATGAAGAAGATGTTGGAAGCGGGGGACTTTAAATCTGCAGATGTAAAAAAGATCGGCCCGAACCTTTATCGAAGCCGTTTGGATATTCGTAATCGTCTGCTATTTTCGATCTACGAATATCATGATGAGCGTTTTATTTTGCTACTGGAGTGTATCCACTTTCATGCCTACGATAAATCTCGTTTTTTGCAGCATGGTGCCAGCATTGATGAATCAAAGATTCCAACGATGCAAGGGCCGGATGATGAGGCGGAGTCACTGGTTTACCTGAATCAAGAAAGTCATACATTTAATATCCTGGATAAAGTAATCTCTTTTGATACCACACAGGATTCGGTGTATGCGCTGAATCCACCGGTGATTATTATCGGTTCAGCGGGCAGTGGAAAGACGGCGTTAACGCTTGAAAAGATGAAGCATGCAGCGGGAGATGTTCTCTATATTACGCACTCCCCCTATCTGGTAAAAAACTCCAGAGATATTTATTATAGCAGCCGTTATGAAAATGAAGGGCAGAATGTGGACTTTTTCTCTTTTCAGGAGTTTTTAGAATCCATTCATGTACCAAGTGGGAGGGAGTTGCGATTAACAGACTTCAATCGCTGGTTTACACAGAGTCGTTGCAGTCGCGATATCAATGATTCGCATAAGTTGATGGAGGAGTTCAAGGGGGTAATCACTGGCACCATTAGTGATCAACCTTGGTTGAGCAGAGATGATTATCTGGCACTGGGCATTAAACAGTCTATATTTGATAAAGAGCATCGTGAAGAGGTGTATACGCTGTTTGAAGGGTATCTTCGCTTTTTGGATAAAGAGCAACTCTATGATAGTAATATAATCAGCCATCAATATGGTGAGCGGGTGGAGCCGCGTTATGATTTTATTGTGGTGGATGAGGTGCAGGATATTACCACCGTACAACTGGCATTGATTTTGAAATCGTTATATCAGGCTGGTGATTTTATTATATGTGGAGACTCCAACCAGATTGTTCATCCCAATTTCTTTTCATGGGCAAAGATTAAAAGTTTTTTCTATCGTCAACATGGTAAGCAAGAGGCACATTCTCGTGAGCTATTGACGGTGCTTAACACCAACTACCGGAACTCTCCAGAAGTGACCGAAGTCGCCAATAGGTTGTTGAAAATCAAGAATGCGCGGTTTGGCTCTATCGATAAAGAGAGCAATTATCTGGTTCAAAGTAATTCTCATCATCGTGGCAATATCTCATTTCTGCAGGATATGCCTGATGTGAAACAGGAATTGGAGAAAAAAACGGCTCACTCCACCCATTTTGCCATTGTGGTGATGCGAGAAGAGCAGAAAGAGGAGGCGCGAAAATTTTTTAGCACGCCGCTGATCTTCTCGGTGCAGGAGGCCAAAGGGCTGGAGTATGAGAATGTTATCCTCTACAACTTTGTGTCGTCTGATATCCATCGTTTTAGCACCATTGCTGAAGGGGTTGAGCCATCGGACTTGTTGGTGGATGAGTTAAGTTATGCGCGGGTAAAAGATAAGAGTGATAAGTCGCTGGAAATTTATAAATTTCATATTAATGCTTTTTATGTGGCGATGACCCGTGCTATTCAGAATCTGTATTTGATTGAAAATAAGCCGGATCACGCGCTATTAAAACTGATGGGACTGCATGATGCACAGCCGTCACTGCAGATGGCTGAACAGAGCTCATGTTTTGAAGAATGGCGAGAAGAGGCGCGTAAGCTGGAGTTGCAGGGTAAAACGGATCAGGCCGATGAAATTCGCAGCCGTATTCTT
>JAUZQS010000182.1 GCA_030950875.1 Mariprofundaceae bacterium
GTTTATTACATTATTTTCTTCTACATCATCAAGCTTCACCATATCCGACTCAAACCACACGGCATCTTCTTGACCCAAACTAAATTTACCAGAATCAATCATAATATGTTTGAGCTTCCAACCATCCAAACTTAATACTGGCTTTTGCTGCTTCTGACTTACACTCATATTAGTTGCTTGAGACCATGGCGTTAATGATGTTTGCCCAGCCCAATTATGTACTTCCCAAACATCAGCAGAAGGCGTTTCTATGGAGCCAAATGAGATAGCTTTTAACTGCATCTGCTCCGCACGCCATAGCCAAGCACCCCTATTCCACATGATATTATGGCCGTCCATATCACCGTGCAGTTGCCATCCATCTGTATGCCAAACACCTTTCAAATCCAAGCCAACATCACCACTCAATCGGGCATCCTTTACAAAGGTTTGGGGTAGAGCATCACGAAAATTAAGCAGTGGCACATGCTTGGCCCGAACCTTAATATCGAATTTTTCAGCTACAACACCTTGAGCTTGTAGCTCCCATTGCCCCATCGCATCACTATCAGAGCTGGCTTTCATATTTAATCGTTGCCCATGCAGCGACAGCTCTCCCTGCATATCAGGCAGCCAGATGTGCTTGGCAATATCACCAAGTTTTATTGCCTTGAAAGAAACTTTAGGGAAATTCATGTTCCATGCGGAAGGTAGAATCGCTGCTGTGGAAGCAGAGGAATCAACCGCCCAGTTACCTTGCTCGATAACAACCTTATCCATGCGTAAGGTGCGCTGTGGCCAAACAAGCTTAGCTTTTTTAAAATCAATGTGTTGCAAATACCAAACAGCCTTGGATTCATCGCTATAATTTAGGTTGCGAATAACACCTTGCTTCATACTTGCTTGCCAGCCTTGTTGCTTGCGTTTTAGATCCAACTTTCCTGTCAAATAAGCACCGTTTAGCTTTCGCCCATATAATATGGGTGTGGATGCTGAAAATATCTGCAGTGGCCAATCCATGGTCTGAATATCGACTTGCCAATCCGACTCATCCACCACTCCTTGAAAGCTAACTTTTCCCTCTGATATAGCCTTTTTATTACTACTTAATGCTTTCTCTCGCCAAACAATGTCTCCTGATAATTGTTTCTTTTGCCAAGAGGCTTTACCAGTCACTCTTCCCTCAATGACAGACAGCCCCAAGCTTTCTGTAAGCTGCATCGCATCAAGGTTTGACCAAGTGATATCCTGCCCATTATTTTGGCTAGACAAATTTATAAAGCCGTCCCATACATCACCCAACAATTGCCATTGCCGCTGTTGTGGTGTAGCAGAGAGGTTTGCATGATGTACGACAAGCGGTTGTAAAGGCAGGTTTTCTTCAAGGCCAGCTTGTACAACAATATCCATATCATAGCTATGCATATCTCGAACGCCATCAAGCAATCTTGCCCATGGTAACAACTCAGAAAGGTTTGTTTTTTTCTGTAAAATTTGTTGAAAAAGGGCATTCGATACGGTGACTTTTGCGCCTTGCAATACAATTTCCCGAATATCAATCTGCTCGATCGAGTCAGAAAGGTTGCCTCTTAACAACACAAAGGGCGCACGAAAATCAATACCTTTAGATTTCCACTGCATATCATGAATGGTTAGCGCACCACGCAACATCTGTACGCGCGCCTCTCCAACATGACCGCCATATTTCTTTTCCCATGCGGTAATCCACTGCTGCGCTTGCTGCTGTCCCCAAGCTTGAATAGAAAAATGCACCGCAACCAATACCAACATTAACACAGCAATACTGGTTAAATAACTACGCGCAGTAACCGGTAGCCGGCTGACTGGAGAAAATATCATCCGTACAACAAACCTTATTTCCCCTGCAATTGAGCAATCACAGACTGATCTTCCAATGTTGAGATATCAGATGTTACATCCCGTCCTGCAGCAATATCTCGCAACAACCGCCGCATGATTTTACCTGAACGTGTTTTGGGCAACACATCCGTAAAGCGAATGGCATCAGGCTTGGCAATCGGGCCAATTTCTTTACTTACATGGGCACGTAACTCTGCCTCTAAAGTATCAGAAACCGCCTCTTTTAACACCACAAAAGCAAAGATTGCTTCACCTTTAATATCATCAGGGCGACCTACCACAGCGGCCTCTGCCACCGCATGATGGGATACCAATGCCGACTCCACTTCCATGCTTCCAAGTCGGTGCCCCGAAACATTCAACACATCATCCACACGGCCCATAATCCAAAAATAACCATCATCATCCGCACGCGCACCATCACCTGCAAAGTAATAACCTTTATCCGAAAACTTTTGCCAATACGTTTCAATAAAGCGTTTTTTATCGCCCCAAATGCCGCGCAACATGGATGGCCAAGGTTTGGTCAACACCAAAAGTCCACCGCCTTCCCGCACTACATCACCTTTTGCATCTACCACTTCAGCAAATACGCCAGGTAATGGCAGTGTTGCAGACCCTGGCTTAGTTGGTGTCGCAAAAGGCATAGGTGCAAGCATGTGCCCACCTGTTTCCGTTTGCCACCAAGTATCCACTATAGGGCAGCGTCCTTTGCCAATCACTGTATGATACCACATCCATGCCTCGGGATTGATCGGTTCACCGACTGTTCCAAGCACTCTAAATTTTGATAAGTCATAGGCATTGGGATAATCATCCCCTGCTTTAATTAAGGCGCGAATGGCTGTTGGTGCTGTATAAAACACTGTCACGCCATGATCCTGACAAATTTTCCAAATACGCCCCGCATCAGGGTATGTTGGCACGCCTTCATACATCAATGTTGTGCCACCATTGCATAGTGGTCCATAAACCGAATACGAATGACCCGTAATCCAACCAACATCTGCTGTGCACCAAAATACATCTGATTCTGGTTGAAAATCAAAGCTATATTGCATGGTTAAGTGCGCCCATAAAAGATAACCAGCCGTGCTATGCACAATACCCTTCGGCTTACCCGTCGAACCAGATGTATAAAGAATAAATAAGGGATGTTCCGCTTCAATGACTTCCGGCTCACAGATGTTTTCTTGAGCCGCCAATAAATCAGACCAATCGACATCACGGCCTTCTTGCCAATGCACGTCATTGCCACCGCGTCTAACAACCACAACATGCTCAACACTTGCACAGCCTTTATTCAAGGCCTCGTCTACCGATGACTTTAAATCATGCACAGCCCCACGTCGCCAGCCACCATCGGCAGTTATCACAGCTTTGGCACCAGTATCTTCAATACGTTCATGTAACGCTTGTGCAGAAAATGCCCCAAAAACAACAGAGTGTGTCGCGCCAATGCGAGCACATGCCAACATTGCCATAGCCGTTTCAGGAATCATCGGCATGTAAATAATAACACGATCACCTTTTTCAATGCCCAACGATTTTAAAGCATTGGCAGCACGGCACACCTCATCCAATAATTGGGTATAGGAAATATGCCGTACATCACCTGGCTCGCCCTCCCAAATAATAGCCGTTCGTTCACCTAAACCATTTTTAACATGGCTATCAAGGCAATTTTCAGAAAGATTGATATTACCATCGGAAAACCACTGATAAAAGGGCGCATTGCTGGCATCCAAGACCTGCGAAAAAGGTTTTTGCCATGTTAAATGTTGCTCGGCCAGCTGCTTCCAAGTGCCTTCAAAATCGACGTTAAAGGCATCTGATGCTGACTGCCAATCATTGAGAGATGAGAATGATGCGGATGATTTGGGCGGCTCAAAAACACGGGTTTCTTCCAAAAGTGACTCTATATTTTCTTGCGCCATTGATCACTCCTGAACCTAAACCCAAGACCCGACATTGATATTGGGCTAAAACAATCTCACTACAAGATGAGATTTTATCATCCAAAGGTCAACCCTATAGGCATGAGTATGCAGGGCAATCGCATTAAAATGTAGAGGTTTTTAACCAGATCCTAAAGCGTATTAAAAAATACTTGTCATTCCCGAGGTTTTTATCGGGAATCTATCAGTTCAATGGATGCCCGATAGACGCATTCGGGCAAGACGTAG
>JAUZQS010000183.1 GCA_030950875.1 Mariprofundaceae bacterium
CTGTTCACAATTCGTTGGAGCGTGACATAATGTTGTTTGATTCGTATCGGCAACTGCTAAGGATTTCTTATAGGTTCGCGCACATGCAACCGAACATATTCCCAACTGCCGAGAATTCCTCGGTAGTTCAAATTATAACAATGGCAAGTGAAAAACGATGAAAAACAGGTGGCAAGCCGGGAGACTTCAAGCGAGCCTGATATTGCAACACACCTGCGAATGGCATATACTTGCATGTATATGTGCTTTTATTTCGAGGTGTAATATGGGACAAGTTACAATTTATATTGACGATAAAACCGAAGCGAATATGAATGCCGCAGTTAAAGCATCAGGCATTTCCAGGAGTAAATGGGTGGCGTGCGTTATTCGTGAAAAGGCGGGTGCTGAATGGCCACAAGAAGTCAAATCACTGGCTGGAAAATGGCAGGATTTGCCTATGGCGGAAGATCTCCGCCAAACTGTTGCAGATGCACAACGTGAATCATTTTAATGTATGTCCTTGATACCAATACACTGATTTATTATTTCAAAGGTATGGGCAATGTTGCTGATAAGCTTTTACAAACTGCCCCTAGAGATATTGCGATTCCTGCCGTTGTTTTATATGAATTAGAAGTTGGGCTTGCCAAATCAAATGATAGCAAGAAACGCCGAGAACAGTTGGATGATTTTATAGCGTTGATTACGGTGTTACCTATGGGCATTGAAGAAGCCAAAGCCGCAGCAAATATTCGTGCAGCCTTAGAAGTGAAAGGCACACCCATCGGTGCAATCGACACTCTGATTGCAGGTATCGCACTTGCCAATCAAGGGGTACTGGTCACACACAACACGAAAGAGTTTTCACGGGTGCAAGGGCTTATGTTTGAGGATTGGTTTTAGGCATATGGATGAAATGAGCCAAAGTTACAATAAGCTGATAAGAACGATGTGCGATGACTGAAGCGAAACCAAACTGTTATATCATTGCTGGACCGAATGGAGCAGGTAAAACTACCTTTGCGCTGCGTTATCTGCCTGATGCGTGAGTATGCGCCAATCTGTGATGCTGTTATCTGCTTAGACAACACAACAATTCCGTCATTAATTTTTAGCCAAGATAGCGATGGAATGGCTGTAGCGAATCAAGAGCGTTACCAACAAATCATTCAGGAGGCTGATCATGCAAGAACAAACCCGTGATTTATCCAGAAAGGCTGTGCATGCCTTAAAGCAGGCTGTGCATGATGCGCTGGAAAAAAAGCAGAAGCTTGGACAATACGCCGTGATTGATTGCAATGGCAAACCTACGCATATCTCATCATCAGAGCTATCTGCATTGATCAAGCAGGGAAAACCATAATATGGCGCGTTTTGATTACGAATACAGCGCAACTTTAGGGATGAGAATCGATGAAAAAAACAAAGCTTGAACTCACATGGATTGGTAAAGACAAACGCCCTAAATTGGAGCCGCGTATTTTGCTGGAAGATCCAAGTAAATCCTATCATGCCAAACATAAAGTCACGGACAATGATTTTTTCGATAACAAGCTTATTTTTGGTGATAACTTATTGGCATTGAAGGCTTTGGAGCAGGAATATGTGGGGAAGGTGAAGTGTGTTTACATTGACCCTCCTTATAATACAGGGAGTGCTTTTGAACATTATGATGATGGGCTAGAGCATTCGATTTGGCTAGGGATGATGAAGGAGCGATTGGCAATATTACATAACTTGTTAGATGCTGATGGCTCAATTTGGATTTCCATTGATGATAATGAGTGTCACTACTTAAAACTTGTATGTGATGAAATTTTCGGAAGAAACAACTTTATGACCTCAATAATTTGGCAACAAAGAACCACAAGAGAAAATCGGCGTGCTTTTTCTGTAAATCATGAATATGTACTTTTATATGCGAAAGATGCTCATAAATTCAGTAAGATACGAAATGACTTAGGAATTACAGAAGAACTAAAGTCAAGATATAAGAATCCAGATAATGATATAAGAGGGGCTTGGCAATCGGTGTCGGCTAATGCACAGGCTGGACATGCAACGCCTAGCCAGTTTTATACTTTTAAAGCACCAAATGGAAAGAAACATGATCCCCCAAAAGGTCGTTGCTGGCTATATACAGAAGTAAAAATGAAAGAAGAGGTCGCTAAAAATAATATTTGGTTCGGTAGAGATGGCAATGGTGTTCCTCGTATTAAGAAATTCCTTCAGAATGTCAAAGTAGGTCTAACACCGCATACTCTTTGGACTGCTGATGAGGTCGGTACAAATGATCATGCTAAAAAAAACCTGCTTTCAATGCTAAACAATGAAACGGTTTTTGATACTCCTAAACCAGAGTCCTTAATAGAACGAATTCTTACAATTTCCTCTAATCAAGGAGACTTGGTTTTAGATTCTTTTGCGGGCTCTGGGACGACAGCAGCTACAGCTCATAAAATGAATAGAAGATGGATTACAATAGAATTAGAAGAGAGTTGCCATACCCATATCATCCCACGCTTGCAAAAAGTGATTGATGGTGACGATCAGGGTGGCATTTCCAAGGCCGTTAATTGGAAGGGTGGCGGCGGATTCCGTTATTACAGTCTTGCGCCATCCCTGATTGAATATGACCACTTCGGGCAAGTGATTATCAATAAAGCGTATCAGCCTGAAATGTTGGCGGAAGCGATTTGTAAGCTGGAAGGCTTCACTTATTCCCCTTCAAAAACGGAATGGTGGAATCATGGTTATTCGACTGAAAGTGATTTTCTTTATGTGACCACGCAAAACCTGTCGGTGGAAAAGCTGGAACAGATTTCCGAGGAAGTCGGCAATGATCGAACACTGCTGGTTTGTTGCGGTGCATTCCGTTGCAAGGCGGATCGGTTTGATAATCTGACCATTAAGAAAATACCCAAAATGGTATTGAGCCGTTGCGAGTGGGCGCATGATGATTACAGTCTGAATGTGGAGAATTTACCGATGGCGCAAAAAGATGCAGAACAGGTGGATTTGTTTGATGATATTGAAGGTGGCAAACGATGAATGATTTCCCTACACCTGAAAATAATGTCCTGTTTGCCCGCGTTCGCGATATTCTTGAGTCGGCTAAAAGCAATATCGCCCGCACGGTCAATACCGCACAGGTGGTTGCCAACTGGTTGATTGGTCGGGAAATTGTAGAAGCTGAACAAG
>JAUZQS010000184.1 GCA_030950875.1 Mariprofundaceae bacterium
GGCATTAAGTATCAGTAATGTAAAAATGAAGCAGAATGTAAGCACAGGGGTTTGTTTATTGAACATTGCGATAGGTTAGCGACTTATTTTATAAAGAGCCACTTGCAAAACTCATGAGCGGCGATTGTCACTCATACACCCCGAGTTTTGCAAGTGGCGCTAAAGCATATAATCTAGGTTTAAATTGATTGCGTAGAAGGGTTGCTTATCTGATTGTAAATATGATGTAGCTAGCTAAGCCATTGGTATGTTTGTTGGCTTGATTTTAAAGCGTTGGAGCATTATGGTCACGTGTGCAATGAGTCCTATCCATTAGGAGAATTATGGATTTTATATGTTATTAGCGCAACAGCGTCATTTGGTGGAAAGTGGAGTCGTCTCTCAAGAGCAGGTTGATGATGCTTTGCAAATGCAATAAACTGAAAAGAAAGGATGATTGTTTTCTTTGCTTACTGCTGATGGCATTCCCCTGATTCTTTTAACGTTACGTAAAGATGATGAGGTGTTTGGGCTTGATTCTGGTGCCGATGATTATATTGGTAAGCCTGTAGAGCCTATGAAGCTGTAAGCACGGGGACGTAAAATTCTTACAATGTATGCGCGAATTAGTACGGCTGCCCAAGGGGGGAATTAATTATGCAGGAAGGTGAGGAAACAGAGTTGAGTGTAATCTCTGAAATGAATACTGCTTATATTGAAATGATGTTGGTCAATATAGGTGGTGAATCGGTATTGATTTCTGTATCGGATGTTTCGGAAGTCATTCGTTTGCAACCATTGAGCCAAGTGCCTATGGCTCCAGAGCACTTGCTAGGGGTATGCAATGTTCATGGGCATATTGTGTGTGTGATTGACCCATGTCGTGTGATGCATCTTGATGGTAAGCCTTCTGAGGATAGTCCGGCAAGCCGTTTTGTGAGTTTAAGACACCCTGTGATGAATTTGGCTTTGCGGGTGGATAGCGTGTCAGAATTATTTCGGATTCAGGAAAGTGAATTTTCTGAGTTAAGTGACGATTCAAGTGCATTCTTTCGGAATGCTATAAATATTGAAGGTTGCGAATACCGTGTGATAAATACGCAAGCTCTGTTTGCGTAAAAATATTTATGCTGTTGATTAAAGCTATGAATAAGGCACTATGCAGTAACAGTTGGTATGGTGCATGACGTTGTGAATAACAAGAAAGTTCGTGGAGAGACTTATGGTAGATAAAAAGAAACGTGATGTGAAAAGTATCCGACAGTTAGCGCAGCGTAATATTGTTATTTCTGTGTTTTTATTTGCTGTACTGATAGGCACGGTATTTGTGGCATTTAACCGTGCGGGTGACGGCGTCAGAGAGCTTTCCAATCTTTATGGACAACAAACAACACTGGAGCGCTTTAAGGGCTCTCTCCCCAATGTTCTTTTACCATTGAATGACTTTACATTATCTGGCAATAAATTGGATATTGAGAAAATTAAGGTTGCATCTGATGATTTCTTGCGTCTTTATGGCCAAGTGAATCAGTTGCCTTCTTTGGGTGAGGAAGATGTTCAGAAACTGACAGAAGTACATGATTTAATGAAAGAAGTTATTAAAATTGCAGAAGATATTACCAGTGGAAAGATTCCACCCGAGATGGCAAAAAATGTAACAGTGGTGGCCCAAAGCTTGGTGTTTGTGGCACAGGGTAAGCTAAATATTGTAGCATCGGGTTTGGCGATGAAATTGAATTCTGAACGCCAAGGCAAAGAAGACCAGCTGGCGACATATTCACTTATTAATGTGGCAATCATTGTTTTTATTGTGATTGTGATGGCATTCTTTAATCGAAGTTTTGTTACGAATATCTCAGGGACTATTTCTGAAATGGCCAAAGATGTGACAAGTGTTTCTGATGAAATTTTAGCAGTGGTGGATCATCAGGCAACAGCCTCGAATACACAGGCTATGTCGGTGGCTGGGGTGACAGAAGAGCTGGAAGACATGTCTGGCGCAGCAAAGAAAATCGCGGTAACAGCGGCAAGTGTGGAGCGTATTGCAATGGCCACAGCGATATCTGCACAAGATGGCTCTAAAGCAGTGAATGAAGCGATTGGTTATATGGATAGAATTCGTCAGGAAGTGACCACCATTGCTGAGAAAGTGACGGATGCGGGCCGTAAAGCCGAGCAAATCCTTGATTCGATTAGCTCGATTCAGGAAATTGCTGATGAAACCCATTTATTGGCACTCAATGCATCGATTGAGTCTGCAGCAGCGGGGGAGTTTGGTAAGCGATTTGCGGTTGTGGCGGGTGAAGTGCGTCGATTATCTGAGCGTGCAAAGCAGTTTACAGAAGAAATTCAAACGGTGGTAGATGATGTGCGCGTTTCGACACAGGAATCGATTGAAGTAACCCATTCTGGCCTTGAGGAAGTAGAAAAGGGCGTGAATATTGCAGAACGTGCTAGTGAAGCCTTGTTGAAGATGGAGAATATGTCGAAGAAAACTAGCCAAGCTGTTCGTACGATTGCCCAAGCGACAGGACGACAAGATGAAAGCTCGCAAGAGTTTGTATTGACCATGCGTCAAATCTCTGATTTATTGCGAGATTCAGCATCACAGATGCAAAAATCTCGTGATGCTTCTTATCGTTTGAATGATGTGGCTGCAGACCTGCAGAAGCTAATTTAAGTTAGGGCTGAGAGCTTTTTTTGGCTGATTTCGACCTATCTAATTTTTTAGCCTCTTTTTTTGATGAGGCTCGTGAACGCTTAAATTCGATGAATCAGGGGCTGGTGGCTTTTGAATCGGGGAATTTAGATTCAGAGGGCTTAACTGCTTTGCGTCGAGATGCCCATACCATTAAAGGCTCCGCATTGATGTTGGGTGTTAGTGATATTGGAGGAGTGGCGCATCTGTTTGAAGATGTGATGGAGCAATTAATTGAAAATCCATCGTGGCGTAAGCCTGCCATGACACAATTCTTGTATGATTTACATGATGAACTCGATGTACGTTTACAAGATCCCGATGCACAGAAAAATATTGATCTTGAGCCATTACGTGCAAAGTATAATGCTTTGTTAGAAACGGCTAATGAAGGGGCTTTGCTAGATGAATCAGGTGAAGTTATTGAAGAAAACAAAGCGTCGTTAGATGATGAATTAGATGTTATTGAAATTGATTTAGATGCAGAGAACCCTGATTTAGAGTCTTGGGTTCAAAATGATGGGCGGGCTGTTGATTTAGAATTTTTACCTGAAGTAGAAGAAACTAGCAGTGCTTCTATAGACACGACTGTAATGGATAAAGAGGCTGGTAAAGAACCACCTACAGAAGGTTTCTCAGGCTTGATTGGTGCCGATGAGGCTGATTCATGGAAAGCACAGCGTGCCGCCATGCAACAGGTGGCGGATAAGAGTCAGCAAGAAGCGCCCGATGGGGTGTTTGGGCAAGACTTGGATATGCCGAATGAAGCAGTAGAAAGTAGCGAAGATCGCGAAATTGAGAAACTTATATCAGAGCTTACAAGCGGTGTTGAGTATGAAGAAGATGGCGCTGCACAGGATGCTAAACTTACGCCATTGCCAGAAAATGCATTTTCTGAGATGGATACGTACCGTCCCGATATTGCCAAAACTGAAATGAAAATAACAGCTCAACGTCAGAGTTCCGGCCGTTTTTTACGTGTGGACGCAGAGCGCCTTGAAAACTTATCCAATCAAGTCATTGAGTTAAGTACGGAGCAGTCGCGTGGCGGTAGCTTTGAGAAAGTTGTTTTAGAGATGACTTCGGAATTAAGAAGCTTACAGCGGGAATGGCGCTATTTTTCGCAAGCACTTGCTGATGTTGATGAACATAAACGTGAAAATTTAATGCATTCATTAGAGCGTGGGTTTGAAAGTCAAATTCGTAAACAACGGCGTTTTATCGAAGAGTTAAGTGTCTCAAAACAACGTGACCAGTTGATACATAGGGATTTGCGTGACCAAGTGCTGTCATTGATGTTGCGGCCGCTGGACAGTATTTTTTCAACTTTTCCTCGTGCTGTTCGTGATGTAGCAGTTCGCTTAAACAAACGGGCTCGATTGGTGATTGGTGGTAAAACCCTAGAGGTCGATCAAGGCGTGGCAGAATCTTTGGTTGAGCCTTTGGTCCACTTGCTGAATAACGCGGTCGCTCATGGTATTGAGTCACCTGAGGAGCGTAAGGCCTTGGGGAAACCTGAAGAAGGTCAGATTTCAGTTATTGCAAGGCTAAGTGGTAGTGAAGTGCGCATTGAAGTGGTGGATGATGGG
>JAUZQS010000185.1 GCA_030950875.1 Mariprofundaceae bacterium
AGGGATAGTTCTGGCTAAGGCAAAGGGCATTCCAATATACACAGATGTTGAGACGGCATTAATTGCCAGTGCACCATGTGTAGCTTTTAACCTTACCAACAATGAGATGGTTGAAGAGATTGCTTCCAGTGTTGTAGGCGCTGGGGGCGTTATTGGAGGCCTTGAGGCAAGGCTTATTTGGCGTATGGTCACGGATTTAAAAGAAACCAAGAAGGATTTAGAGTACCAAGCAACCCATGATCCTCTGACGGGTTTATATAATCGCCGTTATGTGATGGATCAACTATCTCGAGAGCTTAGCCAAGCGATTCGTTATAAGTTCGATTGCTCCCTAGTATTGATTGATTTAGACTTCTTTAAGCGCGTGAATGATTGCCATGGACATATAGCAGGAGACCTTGTTTTAAAGCAGGTATCGCGCCAATTGCAGCAAAGTGTACGTACTGCAGATGTGCTCGGACGTTGGGGTGGTGAAGAGTTTCTTGTTTTGTTGCCACATACAAGTGCTGCTGCTGCGCGATTGGCAACACAGCAGTGGCTGAAACGTGTGCAGGAAACACCTGTGATTTTAACAAGCGGGGAGGCACTGGGGATAAGCTTTTCTGCGGGCGTGGCAGGGTTGTCTGTGGACGATGGAGGAGATGGCGGAGATGTACAGCAGCATATTGAAGCATTGCTGGAAACAGTGGATCATCGTTTGTATGAGGCAAAAGATTCTGGTCGCGCCTGTGTGGTCGGAGATAAAGATGAATAGACAGCGTTTTTTGGCTTTGGAGCATGGCCATGAATGATGTTGTGTATGTGAATGCGAAGGATGCGCCGCGTTTTCCTTTGCGTTGGCGTTGGACGATGTTGGTGGGCTTTGCTGTTGCAACCGCAGTGTTGGTGTTGGCCTTGGTAATTTTGGATATGGAGCGTGATGCTTGGCTTGATAGTCAGGAGTCGCAGGCAGAAGTCTTGGTGGATCGTTTGGGGGATGAGTTAAAAATTCCAATGTTAAGCGGCAGTGCTGCTGAAGTGGATGTGATTGTACATGGTTTTCTAAAAACGGTGCCTGCTGTTTTGGCTGCGCATGTGCAGTATGTTGATGGTAAAAGCCAGCTGTTTGGCGAGGCAGTGATGGATGCAACGATGTTGAAGGAAGTTGTCCAAGCTAGGCATATCACACGTTTAACGGGCGATGATTTATGGTTTGCAAAACGCATTGTCTATGGCGGAACGACCATTGGTTCTGTGGCAGTACGTTACTCTGAAGATGCATGGGAATCTTTGGCAGGGCGCTTGGTTACGCGGATGTTTTGGGCGGCGAGCTTGGTCATTGTGCTAGCGAGCATGTTGGTGTATTGGGTTGCAGGGAAAATGAGTCGGCCTATGGAGTTGTTGGCAGCAGCAGCGGCTCAAGTTGCTGGTGGTGACTACAGTGTGCGTTTGGCTGTAGAAGGCAATGATGAAGTGAGTGACGCAACGAGTCAGTTTAATAGTATGGTGGAAGAGCTTGCGCACAAAGAAGAGATTCGGGATGTTTTTGGCAAATACTTGAACCCTAAGCTTGTTTCGGAAGTGTTTGATGGCGGCACTGCGCATGTGGAAGATAGCAGTCAAGAGGTGACGGTGTTATTTGCTGACATGGTTGGGTTTACATCATTTTCAGAGAGTGCCGAGCCAGCTAAAATCGTTGAAGTGCTGAATAAACATTTTGAAATATTTCATCGGATCATTGATTATTTTAATGGCCATGTGGACAAGTATATTGGTGATGCGGTCATGGCAGTATTTAATCACCCCAATGAAGATTCTGAGCATGCGCGACATGCGACTATGGCGGGTTTAGCGATGACGGTAGCTTGTCGTAAGCTTGGCGTATTGCGTCGGAATGGTGAGGCGATATCATTTCGTGTTGGCCTAAATCGAGGTAATGTGATTGTTGGTAGTATTGGGGCAGCCGAGCGGCTGGAATATACAGTGATTGGTGATACAGTGAATGTAGCTTCACGTATGGGGGGTCTAGGTGAAGGTGGTGAAGTGATTCTTTCACAAGCAACCTATAAGCATTTAGGCGAAGGATTTACTTTCGATTCGATGGGCAAAAAAATTGTTAAAGGTGTGAGTGATGAGATAGAGTGCGGTCGTGTTATTGTGATTGATGAAGAGGCTCAGCGTAAAATATCGCATGCTGTAGCATTGGCTTTTGATCTGACATTGCCATCGGATGTTCGGCTGATTATTGGGGATGTGAATACGTGATAAAATCAAATTCATTGAATGTGCGTTGGCAACTTATTGTTGGAGCTTGTTTGCTCTTAACAGGGTGTGTGACGGGCAGTGGTGGTGGATATATTAAGGCTTCAGCTCTGGCTTTTTTAAATAGCTATAATATGGCTTTGCAAGATTATAATGCTGGCAAGGTTATGGAGGCTAGAGCTCGCGTGCTGGCAATGGATGTTGGGCGTGATGATTACAAACAGGCACAAGCACTATTGAAAAATAAAATTAATCCAGCCCGTATTCGTCTGCTTAGACATTACAAAGCCAAGGGTAAAAAAGCTGAAAAAGACCATGAATGGTCAAAAGCCATGATTTTATACCAACAAGCAGGAGAATTCTCGGCAAAACCTGATATTTTTCTCGCCTATGCGAGCAAAATGAAATTGAAAATGCGTCAAGAGCGTATGGATGCCTTGTTGAAACAACGGCGTTTGGAAGATGCTGTATGGATACGTTGGATGCGATCTTATGAGCCTCCCCGTGGTGTTAAGGCTTCAGATATTGCTTTTTCTCGTATGCGGTCATCTATTGAAAATGATATCGAAGATCGTGCAGCACGCGCCTATAGCGATGCGCGGCGCTATCTCAAGAAAGGCATGGTTGGCGTGGCATATGTTGAAGTTGAATCATTTTTACGATTGATGCCCAACTCAGATAAAGGCCAGCACTTGTTGACGGATGTTCGCGAAGCAATGCCTAAAAGCCTTGTTATTAGAAGACTGGGGAAGCGTGCGCCGACAAAAAAGGTGCGCAGAAAAGTATCGGTAAAAGAGCCTAGTGTTCGCAAGCCGGACGTTTTAAAGTTGATTAAGAAAGGTAAATGGTTACAAGCCAAAAATGAAGCGTTGTTGTATCGCCGCTATGAAGGTAAGGGTGCTGATAAGCTTTTGAAAGAAATAAATGTCGGTCTAAATAGAGCCGCCGTGGCACTGTTTGCACAAGGTTCATTAGCCTTTCGCAAAGAACATATTGATAAGGCCGTGACGTTGTGGAGACAGGCGGTGGCAATGCAGCCAGAGAACACTGAGTATACGGATGCATTACGCCGTGCGATGCAGTTACAAGAGCGCTTGCATTTGTTGCGCAGTGATCTGGAGTGATTTGAATAGTTACCTAGATTCTGCAAGTGTTTGCACATACATAGCGCAACCTCTTGATTCACCTAGACTATTGAAAAAGCACTCATTACCAATAAGGTGACGACGTGTTTTTTCAATACGCCATGTAAACCAATATCTTACACTCTGCACGTACAAGCACTTGCAGGATCTAGGAGTTACTATTTACTCAGAGTTATGGGCTTGAATGATTGCAATATAAGGATAAATCATGCGTGATACGATAGTGATGCCACGCCGCAAAACGCGGCAAATTATGGTTGGGAATGTGCCCGTCGGCGGTGATGCTCCGATTGCAGTACAGTCGATGACCAACACCTTAACCACCGATATAGATGCAACAGTGGCTCAAGTGCATGCGTTGGAAGAAGCGGGTGCGGATATTGTACGAATTTCTGTGCCTGATGCCGAATCGGCGGCTGCAATGCCAGAGATTCTGGCGCAAATTAATGTGCCGATTATTGCAGATATTCATTTTAGTTACAAAATGGCCTTGTTATCATTGGATGCAGGTGTGCATGGTCTGCGTTTA
>JAUZQS010000186.1 GCA_030950875.1 Mariprofundaceae bacterium
ACAATGGCTGGAGATAAGGTCTTTTTCAACCATGCGGGGCGTGTTGTGAGTACCTTCTTCACATCTTCAAAGGCTGCGGCAGTTGCCGATGTTACGATGCCTATATGTTGTGGAAATGTGGGAATAGGCTTTTTATGCTCGCTGGAAAACCAGCCGCGCTCTGCAAATAATGCCTTGCGACGTTCAAATTCCGCAGCCAATTGACCAGCCCCTACTGGGCGAATTTGTGTGACAATAATTTGATAACTTCCACGCGGCTCATAGAGACTTAAATGACCATTAAAAATGAATTCCTGCCCCTCTTTGGGCAGTGTTTTTAAACGTAAGGCAGCAGATCGCCAAACAACCGCAGAAATATTGGCATGGCTATCTTTGATGGTGAAATAAAGGTGGCCTGATGATGGTTTGGTTAAGCGTGATATCTCGCCCCTGACTTCAATATGTGCAAAGCCTTGCTCAAGCGTCTGTTTGATGCGAGCGGTAAGCTCTGTGACAGTCAGTGGAGCATGGTTGAGAGGCTTGGTGGAATGCATGGCTGTAAGCTACGCGATTGTGTTACAATGAAAAAGAGCGGAATGGATACTTTCAGTTTTAATTTTGTTTTCGAACAAGGCATGATATGCCTATGGAAATAACAAACCTGATTGCAGAAGACGAGTGGTTGAATCGTGGAGCCTTGATTGCTGCTATTGATGTTGGTTCCAATGCTATGCGCCTTGGTATTGCAGCCTTTGATGTAGAGGCTGGATCGCCACAACTTATTCAGCGTTATAGAGAGCCAGTCCGCTTGGGACATGATGCCTTTACGAGTGGAAATTTAAGCGAACAGACCATGGATGATGCAGTGCGAGCATTTATGGGGTTTCGCAAGATTCTGGATCAACACCATATTGAACAATACCGTGCAACAGCGACCAGTGCGATGCGTGATTCCAAGAATGGCCATGTATTGGTCAAACGAATCCGTGATGAAACGGGTATTAAATTGAGCCTTATTTCGGGTGAGGAAGAAGCCCATCTTGTACAACTTTCAATCAGTCGTCGTGTAGATTTGTCCAAACAATTCACGTTATTGGTGGATATGGGTGGTGGCAGCGTTGAAGTGACACTTTGTGATGATGGCGAAGTCGTTTCGGCACAGAGTTTTAAGATTGGCACTGTTCGGCTGCTGGAGATGTTGGGGAAAGGCGATGACTTTAATAGTTTGTTATCTGAATACCTTGAAGGGACACGAAAAAAGTTAAAACATCAACTTGGAAGAAAAAAACCTGCTTTGTGTGTTGCGACAGGTGGTAATGCCGGAGCGATTGGTAGTTTGGCATTTCAAATGTTAGGTACAGAGTCAGCAGATAGGATAAGCAGAAAAGAGTTGGGTTGTTTAATCAAAGAGCTTGCAGGCTTGAGCTTTGAAGAGCGTATCCGTGATTTAGGTTTGCGCCCTGATCGTGCCGATGTTATTTTACCTGCGGCAATGGTATTTCGTGAAATTATGAAGTTGGCACGTGTGCAAACCATGGTAATGCCTGAAGCTAGTTTATTGGATGGTATTCTGATTGGCATGATGGAATCAGAAGATGTAACGATGCACTCACGGCGTAGAAACCTTTTGGCTTGGGCAAGAAGTCTTAAAAAAAAATACCATGTGGATCAGCATTACGCAAAATCTGTAGCGCGATTGGCATTGAGCCTATTTGATCAAATGAATGCATTGCATCATTTAGGTGATAGCGAACGCTTGTTACTTGAGTTGGCATGCCGTGCGCATGAAATTGGCATGTATATTCGGGTTGGCGGACATCATAGGCACGCTGCTTACCTTATATCTGCTTCACCATTGCTTGGGCTATCGAAGGAAGATAAATCGGTTTTAGCACATACGGTGCGTTATCAAAGAAAAGCTTTTCCAAGTGATGAACATGAGAGTTTTATGGCTTTGAATAAGGCTGATAAGCAGAGAGTCTGGTTTTTAAGCGCTATTCTTCGATTAGCGATAGGCTTAAATAAAGACCGTCGTGATCGGATTTACCATGTGAATGTGAGTATTGATGATCAAAACATAACCCTAAATTTAGAGGGCGATGGTGATTTATTACTGGAGCGTTGGGCATCATTGCTCGTAGAGAAGTATATTTATAACGCTTTTGATCGGAAGCTACAAATTGCTTTGGATGTTTAAACCCAAGACTCTACATTGACATGCGGCGCATGCCGCAACCCTATGATTTTCCAAAACGTCATTCTCAAGCGCTTGTATTGGGAATCCATGATGAATTCGTGGCTATCAATGGATCCTCGATACAAGCATTCGAGGATGACCCATTAAATGGGCATATCGGATAAAATCAATAGTGAACTGAATAGTTGCCCTGCATCCAATATCGGATCTTGGGTTTAATGGTTATTGTGATCTCTACGGTTAACCACGATGCTATTGCCAAGCTCTTTTTTGGCTAAGTGCTTTACTTCACTGGCAACTTCGGCCACTGTAACATGTGAAATATAGCTTTTGGGTGGACAAGGTACAACAGCCAAAGATAGACTCATAAGTGCAAACTTTTGTTCCTTACCTTGCCGATCGTCAGCGATAATGTATCCACGTTGACGGTCTTCTTGACGGTACATCATGGATGACTCAGTACTAAATTCAGCAAGAAGGCATTCTAATTTTTTGCGCCAAGAATCAGGCTGTAAAAGTAAAACGAAATCATCACCGCCGACATGGCCAAGAAAATCCTGTGTATCGATGGCATTTTTAGAAATCTTTGCAACCATTTGGATAATACGGTCACCACGTTCATAGCCATAACAATCATTGTATGCCTTAAATGAATCCAGATCAGCGTAGACCAGCATAAAATCCACATTGTTTTGCAAGCGCAAGTCTATCTCTCGGTTGATGCTATTATTGCCAGGTAAACGAGATAAAGGGTTGCAGTCATAGGCTTGCTGTAGACGAATGTCGGTCATGCTTTTAAGTAAAGTAATAACGGATAAAAGACCATAATAAATACCATCGCGTGTTATAATGGCGGGGTCGAAATGAGCTCTTTCATTACGCTCGGTCATATGGCGGCTAATAACATCAATATCAGTGCTAATATCAAAGTGTTTAGCTTGTGAATCCATAAGAATTTCTACATTTTTACTTCTGTAAAGATCATGGGCATATTTGTGTCCGAAGACTGTGTGTGTCTCTCGGCGGGTAACCAAGCCTACAACCTTCATATCATCGTTGACGACAGCCAAAGCTTCAATATTTTCATGCTTTCTAAAGTCTTTTAATACATCTGTAGCCATACTATCGTTATGGATGGGGTCAGGGTGTTCAAGACCCATTGTGATATTATGTGATGTTATCATGATTGTTGTGAAGTAAACGGCGTTTTAGCGAACGGCATCGCGGCATGTTAATGGACGAATATGTCAAGCTTATGGCATGCCTCTATGAAACTTGGAGTTTCCCGAATATTTGCATCAGTTCTTTTTGGGCATCGCGCTCTTTGTTCTTTGAATGCACACGGTAATACTGACCATCTTTGCGCAAGTTCCAAGCACCAACATTATCTGCGACATAAGGGCCTAATGCAGTTTTTAAAATATCCCTAGCCTGCTTATTATCGCGAATAGGAAAACAGGTCTCTACACGTCTAAGAAGGTTGCGACTCATCCAATCGGCGCTGGAGCAAAACACTTCAGCCTCGCCACCATTATGAAAATAAAACACACGGGTATGCTCGAGAAAACGACCAAGAACCGAGCGTACACGAATATTTTCTGAAACACCTTTGATGCCTGGACGCAAACAGCAGATACCGCGCACAATCAAATTAATCTTCACACCCGCTTGCGATGCCTCATAAAGTGCCTGAATAACCTTGGGCTCCTCTAAACCATTCATTTTAGCAATAATGCGGGAAGTCCCACCTGCACGGGCATTGCTAGCCTCGAAATTGATACGTTCAATGATGCCGCTATGCAGAGAAAAGGGCGCTTGCAGCATGGTTTTAAGCTTGGAAAGCCTGCCCATACCCGTTAGCTGTTGAAATACACGGTGTACATCTTCGGTAAGGTCCGGCGCACAACTAAGCAAACCAAAATCGGTGTAAAAACGGGTCGTTACGGTGTGGTAATTGCCAGTTCCTAAATGCACATAACGACGCATAGAGCGTCCTTCGCGACGTACAATAAGCATCATTTTACAGTGTGTTTTATAGCCCACAACACCATATACAACTTGGACACCAGCGGCGGAAAGACGGTTTGCAAGTGTGATATTGTCTTGTTCATTAAAGCGAGCCCGTAACTCAATGACTGCAACGACTTCTTTATTGGCACGTGCAGCTTTGATCAAAGCATCAACGATTGCCGAATCGGGAACAGCGCGATAAAGTGTTTGTTTGATAGCCAAAACTTTGGGGTCAGATGCGGCTTGTTGAAGTAGTTCGACGACAGGTTTAAAGCTTTGAAAAGGATGGTGAAGCAAGATGTCTCCATCACGAATGGTTTTGAATATGTCGTGATCATCTTTTTTAAATACAGATGGAATACCCGCTTCAAAAGCAGGGAATTTTAGGTCAGGTCGATCAATTTCATCGCACACCAATGCCATGCGATATAAATTAACAGGCCCATGAACTCTGTATAAATCGATGTCTTGAATGCCAAATTGTTGTGATAAAAAGTCGGTAAGCTCTTTGGGGCAATGGTTGGACACTTCCAAGCGCACAGCTTGGCCAAAACGGCGCTCGAGTAATTCGCCCGCAATGGCTTGTTTTAAGTCGCTCAATTCTTCATCAACATCCATTTCACTGTTTCGTGTGATACGAAACTGATGACAGAATTTAATCTTCATGCCTGGAAATAAATCATCGACATGGGCGTGAATAATCGATGATAGAAACACATAACTGTGCTCCGATGAAGCAATGTTATCAGGCAAACGAATCATGCGTGGTATCGAACGTGGTGCTTGTACGACAGCATGGCTTGATTCTCGCCCAAAGGCATCTTTGCCTTCGAGGGCAATCATAAAATTAAGAACTTTACTTAATAAATGTGGAAAAGGGTGGGCAGGATCGAGTCCGATAGGTGTGAGTAATGGTAATAACTCACGTTTGAAGAAACTATGGATCCATTTTTTTTGTTCTTCATTCCATTCCTTACGGTGTATGAAATGGATGCCTTCCTCACGCATCTTTGGAAGCAAGCTATCGTTAAGAATCTGGTATTGTTTCTCAACCAAATCACTAACTTGTACACGGATACGTTGTAAAATATCACTGGAAGTCAGCCCATCAGCGCCAACTTGTACGGAACCAATAGAAACTTTCTGTTTTTGGATGGCAACACGAACTTCAAAGAATTCATCCATATTGGACGTGCATATACAAAGAAAACGCAAACGTTCAAGTAAGGGAACATTCGGGTCATCTGCCATAGCAAGTACGCGGCGGTTAAATTCAAGCATGCTTAAATCTCTATTGATATAAAGGTCGGGGTTATCCAGTGCTATGGGTTCTACAGTATTCAAATGATATTCCTTTGTTGGATTATATTGTTGGACTAACGATCATCGCCAGCAAGAATTTTAGTAGCAGCCTCATGGTCAACATGGCGAATATCATGACCATGTTCCATATATATTACCATTTCTGCAATATTGGTGGCATGGGAAGAAATGCGTTCAAGGTTTTTACCTGCATCAGATAGAATAATCGAGCTACTAATGCTGCGAGGATCCTCCATCATATAGGTTAGAAGTTCGCGGTACATACGCCGATACAGTTTGTCGATTTTTTCATCTTTTTCAATGACCTTCATTGCCAAGTCAGTATCACCACGGGAAAATGAGTCTAAGGCGCGTTGTACTTGTTTTTGAACCTTTTCACCCATGGTATCAAGATTGCAAAAATTCCTTGGTGGCGATTCTTCTGATTGAATCATGGCTTTGGCAATACTAGCAGCCAAATCGCCTATACGTTCGAGGTCGGTTACGACTTTGATGATGCCCAAAATAAAGCGCAAATCACCAGCAGCAGGTTGGCGGCGGACCAAAATATCACGGGTCATCTCATCGCATTGAATCTCCAATGCATTGATAGCACGATCACGCTCAATGGTTTTTAGCGCAAGCTTTTCATCTTGCTCAAGCATCGCTGTTACTGCATCGCCAATGGCACGTTCGACAAGCCCGCCCATGGAAAGGACATGTTCTTTAAGTGCTACCAACTCTTCATCGAAGCGTTTCATGGTATGTTGCATGGTTTCTCCTTAATGTGATGTATGATATTTATGCTTAATGTGGGAAGTATAGCATAAATTGACATCATCAGGTTTAAATTTGTTAGCCGAAACGACCTGTAATATAATCTTCTGTTTGTTGTTTTTCAGGCTTGGTGAAAATTTCTTTTGTCTCACCAAATTCAATCAAGTCACCCATATAAAAGAAGGCCGTATTATCGGAAACACGCGCTGCCTGTTGCATACTGTGGGTCACGATAATAATAGTGAATTCTTTTTTAAGCTCATCAATCAGTTCTTCAATTTAGGCGGTAGCAATGGGATCAAGGGCAGAGCATGGCTCATCCATAAGAATGATTTCAGGTTTGACTGCCATGGTGCGTGCAATACATAGACGTTGTTGTTGACCGCCTGAAAGTGCCGTTCCTGGCTCTTGAAGTTTATCTTTTACTTCATTCCAAAGTCCGGCACGGGTTAAAGAATATTCAACCAACTCATCCATTTTAGGGCCATCGCTCATAATACCATGAATGCGTGGGGCATAGGCAATATTTTCGTAGATAGTTTTTGGAAAAGGGTTGGGTTTTTGAAATACCATGCCAACACGGGCACGAAGTTGAACGACATCAATATCGGCATCATAAATATTTTTGCCATCAAGTATAATATCGCCTTCAATGCGGCAGTGGGGGATGCGGTCATTCATACGATTCAAGCAGCGTAATAATGTTGATTTTCCACACCCTGAAGGCCCAATAAATGATGTTACCTTATTATGGGCAATCTCCAGATCAACGCCATGCAATGCTTGGGCATCTTTGTACCAAAGCTTTAGATCGCGTATAGAAATGTTTTTAGAAGAATTCATCGTGTTACCCTTACCATGTTTTTTGTGTACGGTTACGTAGCCAAACTGCCAAAGCATTGAGAGAAAGTAATACGGTTAGCAAGACAATAATACCCGCAGCAGTACGTTCCTCAAAGGCACGAATAGACTCAGATGACCATGTATAAATTTGAGCTGGAAGTACCGTGGTTGCATCAAAAATACCGCTTGGAGCTTCAGGGATATAGGCCATCATCCCAACAATCAATAATGGTGCAGTTTCACCCATGGCTTGGGCAAGTCCGATAATACTACCTGTTAAAATACCAGGGAATGCCAGTGGTAAGACATGATGCCAGACAGTTTGCAAATTGGATGCACCCAAAGCATAAGCGGCATCACGAATGCTATCTGGTATGGAGCGCAGGGCTGCACGCGTGGTAATAATAATAACGGGTAAGGTCATCAAGGCGAGTGTCAAACCACCTGCCAAGGCGGATGAGCGCGGCACACCGACAATATTGATAAAGATTGCCAGCCCCAATAGTCCATAAAGAATGGATGGAATGGCTGCAAGGTTATTAATATTCACTTCAATAGCTTGGGTCAAGCGATTATCAGGGGAAAACTCTTCAAGATAAATCGCCGTCATAACACCAATAGGCACAGCCACAGCCATGGTAATCAACAGGGTTAGTATTGAGCCGACTGCAGCAGCCAATACACCTGCTGTCTCAGCCATTTTTGAATCACCATGGGTGAAGAAAAGGCTGTTGAAACGCAGTTCAATTTCACCATCTGCTATCATTTGATCAACATGAGGGCGGTATTTGCTTTTCAAACCGTTCCCATCATGCCCTTTGATATATTGATCCACACGGTAACTGGCAAGCACCCATGTGCGCTCAGTTGTGCCAAGTAACTCAGGG
>JAUZQS010000187.1 GCA_030950875.1 Mariprofundaceae bacterium
AAAAAGCTTCCATGCAATCTGAAATGCAATCGCTGTTTTTCCTGAACCCGTGGCAAGGGTTAGCAAAATCCTATCTTTCTCGGCTGCCACAGCTTCCAAGGCTTTGGTAATCGCATTTTCTTGATAATAACGCGGCTGCCAGCTCCCGCCTCTATCCTCAAAGGGAATGGCAAACAAACGCTCCTGCCACTTGGCTTGCTCGACCTTTTTGGCATCAACAGGCGCAGGGAAACACATTGCCCACAATTCATCAGGTGTAGGATATTTCGCAACATCGCCTTCTTTGCCCAGCTCTATATCCATGCCATAGATTTGCAAACCATTGGTGGCATAGGTGAACCGAATATTCATCCGCTCAGCATAGTCCTTGGCTTGCGCCACACCTTCGCTGTAGTGCAAATCGCGGGATTTGGCTTCGATGACTGCCAAGTTTCGGTTTTTATATTGCAACACATAATCAGCAAACAACGGCTTGGCGCGTCTGCCTTGCCCAATCAATCGCCCTTGGGTGATGGGAAACTCCAAACGAATCCGTGAACCCTCAACCACACCCCAACCCGCTTCTTTTAAAGCAGGGTCAATACAGTCGTGTTTGGTTTGGGATTCATTCATGGTTTATGAGCGCACAAACTTCATCAGCGGCGCAATATCACCTTGATCTGCTTTCTGCAAAGCCTGAATATAGTTTTGTCTGCATTGGTTCACTTCTGTCAGCTCCCTTCCGCCCCAAGTAAAGCGTATAGCACCCAATTTCTTCTCTAAAAGCAAGTCTGCAATCATTCGGGCATGTCGCCCATCACTATATATTCCAAATCTCTTTCGCCGTTTTGCGTACAAGTTTATCAGCATTTTCCTTCATGCCTTGTCCGCTTTCATCAGCGGTAAGCCTTTGCTCTTCTAGTTGCATGGAATGCTGAATCGGTGCATAAATTTTCTTTGCATATTTTTGTGCATGGCGCTGCACATTGGCTTCCAAACTATCACTAGGTACAAGCGCATACACAAATACACAATCCATAGCCTCTGCCGCTTTTTTCATTGAGTTTATAGTGACTGAACCTTCCACCTCTGCTTTTTCCAAAGCAGCAACACGCTGCTTTTGCACGCCAATACGCCTAGCAAGCTGTTCACCCGTCATACCAAGCGCATCCCGAATCGCACGAATCCACCCCTTCATAGGCGGTGGTGAATCTTTTAAATTCACAAAGTTTTGCAGTTTTTTATCCAGTTGTTGCCGTATTATTGCTTTGTTTTTATAAGCCATTGCCTCACCTCGCACATGTTTAACAATCTAATCGTTGACTAATAACTATATAAAGTCAATCTATATATTGACTTTACATGCAGAAAGTAAACTTATATAGATACTCACAGAAGTGTAAAGGATGAATTAAAACGAATCCGCGAACCATCAACCGCGCCCCAAAAATCACCTTTGGGTGATGGGAAGCTCCAAACGAGTCACACATTGGGTTCCTGAGCTGGTCGAAGGAAAAGCAGGGTCAATCAAATCGTGTTTGGTTTGTGATTCATTAAATTTTTAATGAACTTACCGATAGTTTCGCTCATCTTGGTAACTGATGCAAAAGAAATTTGATATAATGGTACATCTATGCCCTTTGCGATTTTTTGAGCCTGTTCTATTTCAGCATCCTGCATTGTTCTAAGTTCCTTAGAGCAATAATCCTTTTCATCCCTCAATAATAACCTCGATTGAATCAATTCAGGTTTCTCTGTAATAATGAATAAGGCTTTAGGGTTCATCTCTTCAAAAACACTAATAGGGACAGGCTTCACAGCTCCTAGCGAGTCGATAAGTGTGAAATGACCATCTAAGATATAGGTATCTGCTGCAATAACAGAGTTGTGTAATGCCGTAATGAGGATGTCTTGGTTTGCGGGTATATCAACCACTCGCTTTTCTTGATCCGCATCTTGAATCGAAGCTTCTTTTTTATACTGCCTGATTAAATCACTTGCAGTTAAATGCGGAATGTTAAGCTCATCAGAAACTTTCGAACAAGTCGTGCTCTTACCAACCCCATGAATTCCGCCAATAAATATTGGTCTAGGTTTATCAGGCTGCAATGCTGTTACCTTTAATAAACACATCTTGTAGAAAGTCAAATTGCACATATTTAAATGATTGAGGAACTTTAAAGCCCACCTCAATTTCTTTAGGGCAAACATATCTTCCCAGTGGCAAAATATCTTTAAACTTAATGGTTACAGCCTTTTCTTTTCCTTGGAAATAATGGAGAAAATCTGCTCTAGAAATACCTGCGGCATGTTTAGTATTTCCCCAAGCTTCCAAGGGAGGTGAAATATCAACCCCATCCACAATAGCAACGCCAAGAATTCGTTTTACAGGTGAACTCGCATAAATAATCAAATGTGTCAGGTCGCCCTTAATCGATGCCCGTCTAAATTCAAACTTTTTACTGCCATCAATAATCTTTTCAGCATAGACAGGCTTAATTGGCATAAAAGCAATTCGCACAGTTTCACTCATCCATGATTTGTCTAAAGGAATCATCTGATATTCTTCGAATTGTCTGGATTTGCCCACTGATT